>JBMZDF010000056.1:0-18510 GCA_049614105.1 Promineifilaceae bacterium (SeqCode) | reverse complement strand
CAGCTCTGTGGATAACTTCTGAATTAAGCACGTTTTTACCCGATCTCAAACCCTAAAAGTACCCGTTTTGGGTACTTTTTTTTCTGTGTGCTCTCAAACGTTCCAGCTATACTGCGCTCGAATTCACATCATTAGCCACTTGCGCTTTAGGCGCGTCAGGAGATCACAATGGCAGCAACTGGGACATTAGAGACAAATTTAGAAAAGGTGGCACGCTATCGTGCTGCAATTGCCGCGAGCGGCATCAAAAATATTATCAACGGCAAGCACGTTGATGCCATTTCTGGCAAAACGTATGAAGCGTTGACACCGATTGATAATTCAGTTATTTGCAGCGTCGCTGAGGGCGAATCGGCCGATATTGATGCCGCCGTTAAAGCTGCCAAAGATGCTTTCCCAGCATGGGCCAAAATGCCTGCCAAACAGCGCCGCAACATCATGTACCGCGTCGCCGAGCTAATCGAGGAAAACGCGGAAGAGATTGCGCTGCTTGAATCGCTCGACACAGGCCAGCCGATCCGCTTTATGGCGGTTGCGGCCCTGCGTGCGGCTGCCAACTATCGCTTTTTTGGCGATCGGGTTGAAAGCGCCAACGATGGTCTTGCGCTGCCAACCAAAGCACATCTCAACTACACAATTCGTCAGCCAATTGGCCCTGTTGGCATCATCACGCCGTGGAACACGCCATTTATGCTGAGCACGTGGAAGATTGCGCCTGCTCTGGCGGCTGGCTGCACCGTGGTTCACAAACCGGCCGAACTTAGCCCCGTCACAGCGATGCGTTTACACGAGTTGATGGCAGAAGCGGGCGTTCCTAATGGCGTTGTCAATCTCGTCAATGGCTTTGGTGAAACGGCAGGCAAACCGCTCACCGAGCATCCTGACATCAAAGCGATTGCCCTCGTAGGCGACACCTCAACAGGAGTCAACATCATGCGCCAAGGTGCGCCCACGCTCAAACGGGTTCACTTTGAATTAGGCGGCAAAAACCCCGTCATCGTTTTTGCTGACGCCGATCTCGATCGCGCTCTCGATGCAGCTATTTTCATGAAGTACAGTCTCAACGGTGAGCGTTGCACGTCTAGCAGCCGTTTGCTTGTTGAGCGGTCGATTTATGACGATTTCACCGCCAAATTAGCGGCACGTGTCGCCAAGATCAACGTCGGCAATCCGCTCGACCCCACCACCGAAGTTGGCCCCATGATCAGCCAAGGTCACTGGGACAAGGTCAGCAGCTACGTCGCGCTTGGTCAAGCAGAAGGCGCAACCCTCGCCTGTGGCAACGGCAAACATCCCGCAGGGCTTGAGGCAGGCAACTATATCAACCCCACTTTCTTCAAAGATGCCAATCCTACGATGCGCCTCGCACAAGAGGAGGTGTTTGGCCCATTCCTAACCGCCTTCGCCTTCGACACAGACGACGAAGCGATTGAGATCGCCAACAGCGTCAAGTATGGTTTGACCGCCTACATTTGGACAAAAGATGTGACCCGCGCCCTGCGTATGGCCCATGATGTTGAAGCAGGCATGGTCTGGGTGAACTCACAAAACGTGCGCCACCTCCCCACCCCCTTTGGCGGCGTCAAATCAAGCGGCATCGGCCGGGACGGCGGCGATTACAGCTTCGATTTCTATATGGAAACAAAAAATATCAGCATCGCACTAGGCGAACACAAAATCACGCGCCTCGGTGCTGCGTAATTTACGATTTGAGATTTGAGATCTACGAGCATGTTCTCGTAAATCATAAATCGTAAATCCAAAATTAAATGCCTAATTACAGCATTAACTTTTATCCGCCGTTCAACATTGTTCGCCTGAGCCACATGGAATGGGTTGTGACCGATCTGGGCTACTCAAAAACGTATTACGTTGACTTAGTTGGCTACCATTTAGAAGAAGAAACAGACGACACGCTTTATCTGCGCGGCATGGAAGAATTGAACCACCATTCGCTGATCCTTGTCAAAGGGGATGTGCCAAAGGTCAATTACCTAGCGTTCAAACTATATTCTGAGGACGATCTCGATAAGGCGTATCGTTACTTTGAAGAATTGGGCCAGCCCGTTGAGTGGGTACAGCGCCACGCGCAGGGGCGCACGCTCAAAACAACTGATCCCTTTGGCGTGCCGCTTGAGTTTTACTATCAAATGGCGCGTGTCAGCGACATTTTGCAGAAGTATCATTTGTATCATGGCGCACGTGTGCAGCGCATCGATCACGCAAACCTCTTTCACAATGATGTCAACGCGGCGACAAAATTCTATGTGTCAGAGCTTGGGTTTCGCATGACCGAAGCGACCGTGATTGATATGGACGACCCTGATACGCCGTTTGTGGCAACTTGGGTTCATCGCAAAGGGGGCGTGCATGATATGGCATTCACAAACGGTCTCGGCCCGCGCTTGCATCACATGGGCGTCTGGATGCCGTCGATTCAGGACATCATCCATTTGTGCGATTCGATGGCGGCCGCAGGGATGCGCGAGAGTTTGGAACGCGGGCCAGGACGCCACGGCATTGCAAACGCCTTCTTCCTTTATATGCGCGATCAAGACGGACATCGGTTGGAACCATACGTCAGCGATTACCAAACGGTGGACCCCGATCACCCAGCCCGCGTCTGGAATTTGCACGACCCGATGCGTCAAACGCTATGGGGGCAAGCAGCCCCGCGCAGTTGGTTCGAGCTTGGCACAGCGTTTGACGGTCTAACACCACAACCCACACAGCTCACGATTAAACCGATTATCGCACCCGAGTAAAAGCAACCGTACATTCACAAGAGACGATTTACGATTGACAAAACACATTAATCACAAATCGTCCTCTTCTTCTTAATTTCTTCATTCAATATTCAACATTCTTCATTCCTCCCACCCCTCTACAGAAAGAGTTCGTTACAATACGGGTATGCCAAAAACGCGCTTTGGATGGTCCGTTTCGTTTATTGCCTGCCTGTTGTTCGGTTTGTACTGGATCGATGCTTCGCAGATGCGGGGTACAGATGTGATGCTAGATGCTTCGGCCGAATTTGCCGCCATCGGTTACACGGCCCCCGACTTTCAACTCACCTCGCTCGATGCTGAAATAATCCAGTTGGCCCAAAAACAGGGCAAGCCGATCCTGCTCAACTTTTGGGCAACATGGTGTGGGCCTTGTCGGGCAGAGATGCCTGCCTTGCAACGAATTTCGGCCGAATTCAGCGAAACCGCCCTCGTCATTGGCGTCAACCAAGGCGAACAAACCCTGCCCGTCATCGAGTTCGCCAATGAATTTGGCATCAGCTACCCAATTCTGCTCGACCAAGACAACACCATCAGCCGCCTGTATCGCGTCCGCAGCCTGCCCACCACCTACTTCATCGACGCCAACGGCGTCATCCGCAACCAACTCATCGGAACAGCCAGCGAAGCCGTCCTGTCATCGAGGCTTGAAAACCTTTTAATAAATGACGAATAAAAAATAGAGAATGAGGAAATTTTGTGCTTCATTCTCTATTCGCCCTTCTTCATTTGCCTTCTCACCTATGTACCCCGTTCTCCCCATCGGCCGCCTCGTGATCCCAACCGCCCCGCTTATCTATTTGCTGGGCATCTATTTCAGCCTGAGTGCGCTTGAACGGGCGGCGAAATCGTTGC
Organism: Promineifilaceae bacterium (SeqCode); assembly: GCA_049614105.1. Lineage (GTDB taxonomy): Bacteria > Chloroflexota > Anaerolineae > Promineifilales > Promineifilaceae > CALECP01. The sequence continues at coordinate 14,869 of JBMZDF010000056.1, read as the reverse complement.
AGCTACCCGCCACGCGCATTTATGCGTTGACTGCAAATTCTGTGATTGCAGGATTTGTTGTGGCACGCTTTGTTTTTGTGCTACAAAACTTCAGTGATTTTATGACGGAGCCACTTAGCATCATCTGGCCGCTCACAAACGGTTATCATGTTGGATCGGGCCTTGCGGCGGCCGTGCTCATCTTTTTACTGCTCATTAGGCGTAACGCCCTGCCCCTTGCACATACTTTAGACGCGGCAATTGTTGGTGTGTTGGTGGCGCTTGCTGCCACCAGCCTTGCGGACGGGCTGGCGCGGGCGAGCTTGGGCGCAACAACGAGCGTGCCGTGGGGGATTGTGACGGCCAACGTGCGCCGCCACCCAGCGGCCGTTTATGAGATAGTCGTTTCGCTGATGGCGTTTGCGGCGTGGTGGCGTTTGTCTAATGATGAACAACCTGATGGGCATCTGTTTTTGGCAACGGTGGGCGTGTTGAGTTTCGGCCGATTTTTAACAGAGGCATTCCGCACGTCCGCCCCAACCGTTGGAGATGGGTATCGGTCAGTGCAATTGATCACCCTGTTTATCACGCTTGCCGTCATGTATCGGCTTTCTCAAACGGCCGAAACAGAAAAAAATCAACAAATAACATCATAAACAAGCTAATTTATCAAAATTCATAGCAAATTGGAATTGACAAAAGGCGTTCACCTATGTACTATGCTGGCTTGAAAATTATAACGCCTTTGTTAATTTGGCAAATGCGTCTACGTCGCAAATTGGATTAACGCAACAACGAGGATCAGTGTTCGAAGTTAACGAAACTTACGAAAATAGAAAAGGTGTTTACACCGTATTGAGCATCACAGGACCAAAAATGAAGGTTCGCTTTGCAGATGGCTCAACAGCCAATTTGCGCATGAACATTCAGGAGCGCATTTGGGAGAACATTGTTGCGGAGCGTGAAGCTGCTGCGGCGAAGGCTGCCAAAAAGCCCAGTTCATTCGATCCAGATGCAGACTTTTATATCAAAACTATCAGCATCGCTGAAGAAAGCGATCTGGCAATTCCTGGTCTTAAGCAACGCTTAACCGCAGCGCCTAGAGGCATGGATCTGGGCGTGGGGGCGCGACTAGTTTATTTTGCAGTTGAGCCTGCCCTGTTTTTTGCTGTAGCAACTATCACAGCAAAACCAAAATCAGGTCGTGCCAAAGATTATATATTTGGTGCAAGCCCCAAGGTTAAGATCCACGTCTACCCTATCGATGTTGATGCACACATCGAAATAATTGCGCAGGCAATTAGCGTCGATGCAGTGGAATTGGAAAGTGTTCCAAATCATGCAGAGTCGCTGACTACCCCTTTCAAATATCACAAAATCAACGAAGATGATTTTGAATTGTTAGCAGAACTGATCGCCGAAGTCGGTGAAGAAGAAGATGCAGACAAAGAAGTGGAAGCAGACCCAGCAGACGTTGAAATGGAGCTTGAGATCGACGCATAAGCTCACTCGCACCGCACAATTTCTTAGAATTTAACCAAAACGGCGAGCGTGTGTCTCGCCGTTTTGCTTGTGGCGAGCACACAACGCCCCACTATTATCATGAAAGAAAACATTTTAGTCTGCATCGCATGGCCCTATGGCAATGCAGATATTCATCAAGGGAACGTCACAGGCTCCCACTTGCCGGGCGATATTTATGCTCGTTATCATCGTCTGCGCGGTAACAATGTGGTTGTCGTCAGTGGCACTGATTCACACGGCACACCTGTCACGATCAAGGCGCTTGAGCTAGACAAAACGGCTCGCGAAGTGTTTGAGGAATATCACAATCGCTTTCTTGAAACATTTGTCAAGCTCGGCATCAGCTACGATCTGTTCACCCACACTGATACAGAAAATCACCATCAAGTATCGCAGGACATTTTCACCAACCTAAAGGATCATGGGTTTTTGTATAAAAAGGTGTCGCTGCAAATGTATTCGCCCACGGCCGATCGCTTTTTACCCGATCGGTTTGTGGAGGGAACCTGCCCAAAATGTGGCTATGATGGCGCACGTGGCGACCAGTGTGACAATTGCAACACGCTGTTTGAAACCCCGGCCGAACTGCTCGAACCGCACAGCAAAATTGACAACACCGCAATGGAGCAGCGCGAAACAGAACACTACTTTATCGATCTGCCCAAACTTGCAGAGGCGGGGCTAGAGGGCTGGCTGGACACCAACAAAGACCACTGGCGACCAAGCGTTATCAACTTCTCGCGCAACTTTTTGAAAGAAGGGTTGATCGGCCGCGCCATCACCCGCGATATGGACTGGGGCGTTAGTCTGCCAGAGGCGGGGCATGATCTGCGTGACCATGAACGCAAAGTGCTTTACGTCTGGTTTGAGGCCGTGATTGGCTACTTCTCGGCAACAGTCGAGTGGGCCAAAAACAGCGGCAACCCAGATGCATGGCGCGATTTTTGGTACGACCCGAATGCGCGGATCGTCAACTTCCTTGGAAAAGATAACATTCCGTTCCATACGATCATTTGGCCTGCGGAGCTGATGGGCTTACAGGGACTCTACAACGATGATCCAGACGCCAAGCTCACGCTGCCCTATGACGTGCCGGCCAATGAATTCATGAACATGGAAGGACGCAAAATCAGCGGCAGTCGCAACTGGGGCGTCTGGGTGCATGAGGCGCTTGATCGACACGATCCCGATCCCTTCCGCTACTATTTGACAGCCACAATGCCCGAAACGCGGGACAGCGATTGGAGTTGGGAAGGGTATGTTGAGCGCAACAACTCTGAACTGGTTGCCAACTGGGGCAACTTAGTCAATCGTGTGCTGAAGATGACAAAACGCTACTTCAGCCAGGTTGTTCCTGAGCCGGGCGAATTGGATGATGTTGATAATGCATTGCTTGCCGAGCTAGACGCTGGTTTTGAACCAGTAGCCGCACTTTACGACGGCTGCAAATTCCGTGCGGCAACGCAGGAAGTTATGAGGCTGTCAACTAGCGTCAACCAATATCTCGAAGCAAAAAGCCCTTGGACAACGTCCAAAAGCGACATGGCGCTGACGGGTAAAACGCTCTATGTGGCGCTACAGGCGTTGAGTGCGCTCAAGGTTCTCTTTGCACCCGTGTTGCCTTTCACAAGCCAGAAATTGCACACCATGCTTGGTGAAGAAGGCCAGCTATTTGGTGAATCGGTCATTCGTGACTATGCGGAATCGACCCGCAATCATCTGGGGTTGGCTTATGACGCTTCGGCCGCAATTGGCACTTGGGAACGGGTTGAAATCCCTGCGGGGCGGACGCTACCAAAGCCCAAGCCGCTCTTCAAAAAGCTGGATGCTGCCGTTGTTGAAGATGAACTGAGCCGTCTCGGGCCGCGTCCCGAACATTAATCAGGGTACATGGTAGTCAGCATTCGCGCATAAACGGCGAATACTGACTACCTGCTTTTTATGACTCCCCTTTTCGGCCGATACCAATATCGCATCCTCACCAACGCTGAGTTCTACCCCCTGATGGCAGAACTTCAGCCGAAAGTTGTGCCCAAAACCCTTAGCTATCAATCAATCGTCATGCTCAGCATGTTCGAGCGTGTTGAGTTGCAAAAGCTTGCCAAAAATCTGGGCAACCATTGGCGCTTAAACCTCGGCATCTATCACGATGATGAGATGATCGGCTGGCACAGTGGGGAACAAGCGGATGTGCAAACCTATCAAATGGGCAGCACCATGCTTGCGCCAGATCATCGCAGCTTAGGCGTTTATTCCGCCCTACTGCCCGAAATTGTCAAATTGGTAAGCGACAAAGGGTTTCTTGTGATCCGCAGCAAGCAACATGCGAACAACAACGCGGCGCTAATTCCCAAGCTCAAAGCAGGCTTTAGCGTCACGGGGTTAGAAGTCTCTGATGAACAAGGGATTATGTTGCAGGTCAACTACTACATGCAGCGCCTACGCCAGCAAATGTATGAGTTCCGCACGGGCGCTCGAATTCCTGACGAAAAGTTGAGCGTTTGGTTGCCAAAACCATAGCGTAACGACAAAAATTTAAGCAACAAAAAAGCGGATTGAGTTGAACTCAATCCGCTTTTTCGATTTGTGCGACCCTTGCCGTGGGATTAAGCGAGGGTCGGACCTGCGGCGCTTACTTCGGCCGAAACACCTGACGCATAATTTTTGAAATTATTAACAAACAGCTCAACAAGATGTGACGCTTGTGCATCGTATGCGGCTGTGTCTGCCCAAGCATGACGCGGATTCAAAATCTCGCTTGGCACACCTTCGATTGCGGTTGGGATTGACAGATTGAAAAACGCGGCGGTACTCATCTCAGCTTGATCGAGTTCGCCCGTCAATGCGGCCGTCACCATGCGGCGTGTATGGCGTAATTTGATGCGCGAAGCTGTCGCAGCTGTGCCACCGCTCCAGCCAGTGTTGATCAACCACACTTTTGCCCCATGTTCGTCCATTTTCTTGCCCAACAGTTCCCCGTACACGCCGGGGTGCAAAGGCAAGAAGGGTGCGCCAAAGCAGGCGCTGAAATCAGGAATCGGCTCGGTGACGCCGCGTTCCGTGCCGGCAACCTTGGCCGTGTAACCACTCAGAAAATAGTACATCGCCTGTTCGCGTGTGAGGCGGCTGATCGGCGGCAGGATGCCAAATGCATCGGCCGTCAAAAAGACGATATTCTTTGCGTGTGAGGTTTGACCGCTGAGATCGACGTTGCTCAGATGTGTAATCGGATAAACGACACGTGTGTTTTGCGTGTATTTGCTATCTGTGTAATCAATCTCGCGTGTGTCTGAATCGTACACAACATTTTCGATAATTGTGCCAAAGCGTTTAGTCGTCGCGAAAATCTCTGGCTCACCCTCTGCATCAAGGTTGATCACCTTGGCATAACAGCCGCCTTCATAATTAAACACGCCGTTGTCGCTCCAACCGTGTTCATCATCCCCAATCAACGGCCGATTTGGATCATTGCTTAGCGTCGTTTTACCAGTTCCGCTAAGTCCAAAAAAGAGCGCCGTGTCCTCTTTTGTCTCGCCATAGTTGGCGCTACAGTGCATGCTCATTACGCCTTGGCGCGGCAAATAGTAGTTAAGTGCGGTGAAGGCGCTTTTCTTAATCTCGCCTGCATATTGTGTACCGCCAATCAGAACGGTGCGCTCGCTAAAGTTGACAAATACAAACGTGCCGCTGCGCGTGCCGTCAAGTTCGGGATCCGCAAAAAAGTTAGGCATGTCGATAATCGTAAAGGTGGGTTCATGAGCAGCAAGTTTTGCGCTGTCATCTTCACGAATCAACATGTTGCGGGCGAACAAGCTTTGCCAAGCATATTCGGTAACGACACGGGTCGGCATGCGGTATGTGGGATCCGCGCCGACGTAGCCATCAAAAACAAACAGGTCGCGATCTGCCATGTGGGCCATCATACGGGCTTTAACCGACTCGTAGGTTTCTTGCGACACAGGTTGGTTAACACTACCCCACCAAACATCTTCGTTGGTCATTGCATCTTGAACAACGTATTTGTCTTTGGGTGAGCGTCCTGTGTATTCGCCCGTGTGGACAATAAACGCGCCATCGGCCGAAAGAACACCTTCCCTGCGTTGGAGCGCCTGTTCATAAAGTTGTGGTGGTGTCAAATTCCAAAAGACGTCTTTTGCGTCAGTGATACCATGATTTTCAAGCCCAAATGTGCTTTGAATCGTCCCTAAATGCTGCATTTGTTTACCTTTTGGTTGAAGTGGATCATTTATGCCTTTACATGTGCGGAAAATTGGTATGGTGTTTCGACCAATCTAGGCTAAAATTATATCAATAGGGATCATTCTGTCCAAAGATCCTTTATCAGGAATGTGTAAAAGTCCTACTTGTTGGTTGTTAAGTGCAAGGTTATGATAGGTGGTGGAAATAATCTGCCGTGCAGTTAAGATGTTCCAATAAGCTATGCAGTAAAAAGAAGACTTCGGCCGAAATCATGACACGCTATAAACCCCTGCGCAACGGTCGCCTTTACGAACAAATTGTTGAACAAATCGAACAGCAAGTCCTGAGCGGCGTGCTGAGCACTGGCGATCGTTTGCCACCTGAACGGCAGCTTGCAGAGCAGTTTGGCGTCAGCCGCACAGCGGTTCGCGAAGCTGTCAAGGCATTGCGCCAGCGCGGTTTGATTGAAGTGTTTCCAGGGCGCGGCACGTTTATCACCGATGGAACTTCACAAGCGTTACAAGATTCCTTCGGTCTCGCGATGCGCGTTGGGCAAAAAGATGGGTTTATACATCTGATCGAGCTGCGCGAAATCATGGAGCCGACCATTGCAGCGAAAGCGGCCGAGCGGGCAACCAAAGCACAAATCGAGACGATGGCCCATTGGGTAGATCGTATGGATCAGGTTTTGACCAATCCAGAGGCATTTATTTCGGCCGATTTTGCCTTCCACAACGCCCTCGCAGAGGCCAGCCAAAACCCCCTCCTCCCAACCCTCATGAACTCGATCGTTGACCTGATCCAAGATCAACGTTTGCAGGTCTTCAAAATAGACGGTGGGCAACGACGCTCGCAAGATCAACATAAGCAAATTTTGCAGGCAATTCGTTCAAAAGATGCCGATGCAGCTTACAAAGCGATGAAAAATCATTTGCAGAAAGTCCGCGCCGACCACGAAAAATAGCGCCCCGTATCCAAATCGCTCATCAAAAACAAAAAAGCCTGTTTAGCAAACAAACGCATGTGCAATCACCTGATTTCGCTAGCCATGTACGTCACTTTGCCCTATCATGACGTCAGCCGTTAAGCAAACGACACACATTTAACACAACATCATAGGAAAACGAGACATGGCACAATTTGCACCAAATCGAACGATGACCGTTGGTAATTTCAAGATCACCTATCTCAATGATGGCGGTGGTTACATTAAACCCACGGCAATGCTCCCCGCATCCAGCGACGCAGGCTGGAGCAATTACACACGCTTGATGAATGAACAGGGGCAGCTTGTTATTTCAATCGGCGGCTTTCTGATTGAAACGGGTGAACAGAAAATTGTGATGGACTTGGGCTTTGGCCCTCAGACGGTCGAATTCCCAGGCTTTGGCCCCTTCATCGGTGGAAAGTTTATGGACAGTTTGGCTGAGGCAGGCGTCGCACGTGAAGATGTCACAGATGTCATTTATACGCATCTGCATCTTGATCATGTTGGCTGGACCTCGCTTGAGGTGGACGGTAAGCGCGAATTGACCTTCCCCAATGCAAAACATGTATGCACCAAGGCCGATTGGGATTTTTGGCTGACGGATGAATCAGGCTTAGGGCCACACCCTCAAGCGGTTATTGCGCCTGTCAAAGATGTAATCGAATTCATTGAGGCAGGTTATTCTCCCGCACCGGGGATTACTGTGCTGGACACGCCAGGGCATACGCCCGGCCACGTCTCACTACACCTTGACGCAGGTGAGCAAGAGGTGTTTATGATTGTCGACCTGCTGCATAATGAGGCGCAGTTCTATGAAGCTGATTGGTCGGTTGCGTTTGATATTGATCCAGCGGCGGCTAAAGTAACCCGTGAGGCACTCTATCCGCAGTTGAATCGGCCGAATGTGATCGTCGCAGATGGTCACTTTGCCGACGCCGTTTTCGGCCGTGTCACCAACGAAAACGGCAAGTGGGTTTGGTCACCGCTCTAAACAAAGAAGGTAGATCAGTAGGTTGGTAGATTAATTCGACTGACATACCAACCTACTGAAATCATCCTTTCTCTGTCAATCACCCACTCCCCCATTACTACATTTGATATAATCAGCACAATGAACTCAGTTGTTATTGTCACTTTCTACAAATTTGTTGAGCTAGCCGATTATCAGGATATGCAGCAGGGAATCGGCCGATTTTGTCGCGCATGGCAAGTCCAAGGCACAATTCTGCTCGCCTCCGAAGGAATCAACGCCACGATTGCTGGCACACGCGCAGGCATCGACGCCGTTCTCGCCCATCTGCGCAGCGATCTGCGCCTAGTCGATCTAACCACCAAAGAGTCTTATGCGGACAAAATGCCCTTCATTCGTATGAAGGTGCGGATCAAGAAGGAGATCGTAACGTTGCGGCAGGAAGTTGACCCGCGCAACACTGTCGGGCAATACATCAAGCCGCACAACTGGAACAGCTTGATCAGCGATCCAGAGGTGAAACTGATTGACACACGCAACGATTTTGAAGTACAGATCGGCTCATTTCAGGGTGCAATCAATCCGCGCACGACTTCATTTACCGAGTTTGTCGATTACGTGCGCGACAATTTAGATCCAGCCCGCGACAAAAAGGTCGCCATGTTCTGCACAGGCGGAATCCGCTGCGAAAAAGCGACCTCCTACTTGCTACAACAGGGATTTGAAGATGTCTACCATCTGGAAGGGGGCATTCTAAAATATTTAGAGGAAGTGCCGCAAACAGCGTCAATGTGGGATGGCGAGTGCTTTGTGTTTGACAATCGTGTGACGGTAGATCATGACCTCAAGCCAGGCAGTTACCAACTGTGTCACGGCTGCTGGCATCCGCTGGATTCGGCCGATATTGACAACTCCCAATACGAACCGGGCGTCTGTTGCCCCTACTGCGTTGAGGGTCTAACCGACAACCAACTCAAAAACCGTCGTGAGCGCGTCAAGCAGATCGAACTCGCCAAAGCACGTGGTGAAGCGCATATTGGGCGTGTTTCTGCCAAATAACAGGGAAGCCCCTATGTTACAATGCCAGTATTATGCAAATCTCAACCATTCATCTTGCCAACATTCGTGGGTTTCAAAATCTGACTATTAACTGCGCTCCACAAGCTGGAGAGAGGGGATCCATCACCTTAATTATCGGACAAAATGGCACGGGTAAAACAACCCTGCTTCGCGCAATCGCGTTAGCACTCTGCGACTTACCAGATGCAAACGCATTGATCGCAGAACCGATAGGAGGGCTTGTTACAAATGGGTCGGAAACAGGCGACGTGGTACTTATCCAAGGGGGAAGAGCCAACCTGAGAGCGGATGTTACTGACGACTACAATTTATGGGGGAAGCGGTTAGGACGGGAGATACAGATCTCCCGAAATGAAGAAACACATCAAGAAAGTGTAACACAAGGAATCTTGCAAACGCACACGGTATTTGTAAGCAACCTCGTTTGTGGTTATGGTGTTGGAAGAACAGGAGGTGGGCAAGCAGATCGAGTGAGGGGTCGTCAATCCTACAGAATTATGGATTCTGTGCGCTCATTATTTGATTATGACTACAGTATGCAAAGCCCTGAATTAACGTTACGCCGTTTGCGAGACTTCGTAGGGACAGAGCATTTCTCAGACTATTTAGACGCTATCAAACTAAGTTTAGGGCTGAGCGCACACGATACAATTCGTCTCGAAAAGGGCGGCGGTGTCACAATCGAAGGCGAAACGGTTGGCGGATCAATCCCGTTTGAAGCATGGGCAGATGGATACCGAGCAACCTTCAACTGGATTATCGATCTTTTTGGCTGGTCTATCCAAGCGAATATGGGAGCTAGTAACGATATTCAGGGAACACTTTTAATTGATGAGGTCGAGCAACATCTGCATCCATCACTTCAAGTAGAAGTCCTGCCCCGTCTAGCAAGGCTCTTCCCTAACATGCAAATTATTGCAACCACGCATAGCCCTCTGGTTGCCTTGGGTGTCAAACCTGAAAGTGTTACCGTCTTACAACGTGACCATGATGGCAAAATTGTTGTTGGGCCAACCCCAGATTTTAGTGGCTATTCAGTCGAAGATATACTTGAAGATGATCGCATTTTCAACACAAAGAAAATCTACACATTGGAAACCAGTCGTAAACGTGCTGAGTATCATCAATTGGTAAAACAACCAGACCATCTTCGCAGCCCCACTAACACAGATCGAATGCGAGCTTTAGCTCAAGAACTTCGTGCTCAGCAGTTGCCTGAATTTCGGCAACCTGTCGTAGATCTAGAACTTCAACGCATTTTGCAACGCCACAATCAACAATGATCAAAGTTGACCGTAACCGTAAAGATACGTCGGGCAATATCATCAAACCAACTCAGGCTTGGCTTAATGATTCGGCAGCTAAAACGGCTAAAGCTATTCAAGATGGTGAAGCTCATAAGGTTGATGAAACATTTTATAAACGAGTGTCGGTGAAACAAGCATTACCCGCCCTTTTCCATGATAAGTGCGCCTACTGCGAGGCCAGTTTACTCAATGTGACGTGGGATGTGGAACATTATCGGCCGAAAGGTCGTGTTGCAGAATCACCAAAACATTCTGGCTATTATTGGCTCGCATACACCTGGTCAAACCTGTTTCCAGCCTGCCAGTTTTGCAATCAACGCCGTAAAGAACCCCCTCGTTGGGGAGAAATAATACAAGGTGCGGGTGGAAAAGCAGATCAATTCCCTTTGGAGAATGAAAAAACGAGGGTAACGTCTCCAGCCAAGAACCGTCTACTAAATCAAGAGGCAACGCTCCTGCTTAATCCATGTGAAGAAGACCCAATACCTCATATTGGTTTTTCTTTTGATGGGGGGATTTTTGAAATCAATGGGTCACTTAAAGGTAAGACAACAATTGATGTATGTCACCTAGAACGCCGCGCTTTAGATATTTTGCGGCGGCAGGTGATTGAGTCTGTGATCGAAACTCTAAAACATATTGAACTAGCAAAACAAGCTGGTCTCTCAGCTCTTGAAACAGACTTAAAAGCGTATCTCATCAAGAAAACAGCCCCAACAGCGATCTTTTCGGCCGCTGCCAGATATGTTGTTGCACATCCCGCTAAATTCGGTTTGTAAGTGTTTACGCACCACCCGCACCACGAGCACGTGATTCTTCAGTGTCTTCAACCAAGATTCCTTTGGCGACTTTTTTGAGATGTGTCCAACAGTTGTCGTCAACAGTGATGCCGTTGATGAGGTGGTGCTGGCGTTTGGTTGCGAATTCGGCCGAATTAGTCTGCACCAAAAACACAGGCGGCGTCTGCTCGTCCTGCGCTATTGGGAGCGGCTGCTTTGAGAGTGAGATGCGTATGGTTTCTTCATCGGCCGATTCATCCAACTGCTGACAAACATAATTCGGCAACGCTTCATACGCGGCAAAGTGCAGTTGATGCATCTGTGTGCCAATTTGCCAAACCGCATAACAATTGATCCCGACGCTTGCGGCTTGGCGCAGATAGCCAACCCAAAGATCAATCTCACTCCCCTGCACATCCCCAGTCGAATAGCCAAGTTCTTGCGCCTTGCTCAGCGCAAAATCGGCCGCCAAGCTGCCAAACTGCAAGCAGCTCCCGCCATTGGCGTGTAGCTCAAAATGATTAGGCGGATCGGCCTGCAATTCCCACCCATCGTTCACGGGCTGCAACTGCTCAATCACCGCGCACAAATTCGGCAGCACGGAAAAACCAAGCTGCTCCAACCACGCAATACTATCCGCCGCATCTTCGCGCACGCCCTGCGAGAAGCCTCTCGCTTCCAATGCCTTCTGGCAAGTTATCAAAATTTCATTGTGTGAGACAATCATTGCGCAATTTTAACAGCATCTTATGTAAGCGGCGTCATACTTCATTGATCTGCTATACTGAAATTGTGCGAAAAACGCGCCCCGTCTCCGTTCTTACAATTACAAACGAAGTTGCTCGAAGAAGGTTTATCATGACAGCTGTACACAAATTAAATATTCCATACCATTCCCAATGGGACCCCGATGCCATGTCGCACACCTCTGATTGCGGCCCGACTTGTCTCGCCATGCTGCTTAATGCATATGGCAAATGGGTGACGCCCGATACTCTTTACCAATTTATTCCTTATAAAAAATCACATCAATTTGTCACAATGAGTGAATTGATGATTGCAGGCAAGCAAAATCAACTGCCTTTTGCTTACAAACGATATGCAAATCAATATGACGCATTAACTCGGTTATTGCGTTTAATCGACGAGGGATTTGCCCCTATTGCGTTGGTCAAATACAAACCTTGGAAGCAATTTACGGGCAACGACTTCAACTGGGGTCATTTTGTCGTTGTTACTGGATACGATGCAAATCATATCTTTATCAACGATCCGCTTTTTGGACTTTCCACACGGCGCGACAGGGGCGCAAATTTGCCAATGCCCCGCGCACTGTTCCTAAACGGCTGGGGCGGGTTCCCAGCGACTGAGAATCCAAATTATGTGGTTATTCATCCCCAGCGATCGCTGACGCCGTCACAGTCTGCGCCAAAACCTGTCACCCCACCGAAAAAAGTGACGCCGCAGCCTGCCCCCACCCCCGCTACAAAACCGTCTCAACCAGCCTACAATGCAAATTTGGCGAAAGAGGATGCACGGCGCATCAGAGCGTTTGCAGCTTATCTCCATGCAGATGAACCAAATCTGGGAGATCCCAAAGAAGTTGAATTTTGGATGTCATATATTGGAAATTGGGGCAAACAGTCGGAAAGCTATCGGGTTCAATCAGGTGACACCTTGGGGGTTATCGCCTACAAATTCTACAATGCCTCTGGGCGCTGGCAGACAATCCGATCGTATAACTACCTCAAAACTGACCGAATTTGGGTTGGACAGTGGCTTAAAATCCCGCTACATGATGCGGCGAATTCTCACTTAAGCTCCGAACTGCGCGAGCTTGTTAGCACAAGTTCACGAGGGTTTGGGAGCAGTTCGACAACCTCTGAGTCTGCGGACGCACAAGCGGCCAATCTCAATGAAGCCTTAGATTATGATGCGCTTGGCAAGCACACCGTTGGTATTGGGTTTATTGATGACGACACACTGAATGCGCTGGACGGTTAGACAAACGCCAAAACTTTTTGATCAATAAACCTCAGAGGTTTGTCAGCATCTACTCAACCTGTGAATAAAAACCTCTGAGGTTTGCCAGTATCTACTCTGGCTCGTGCATAAAAACCTCTGAGGTTTTCGTCAATAATTGGTTGTAATCTGCTGCGAGATTCGGCCGAAACCGAATCCCACCTATGCAAAAACTGGTGCAGTAGGCCAAAACCAGTCGTCGGCAAACGGCTTGCCAATCTCATCAACAAGCGGTGCGCCTTGGAACAGGGTCACACGTACCCAGAGATTAGAGCGTGGATCAAATTTACTCGCGCCAAAAAACGACAGCTTGCAGCGCAGCATGTGGATCGGCAGCGTATCGGCCGCAATCAGATTATCCCAAATCTCGCCATAGGGACGCTCGGCCAACGATTGTACACGCCGCACAATTGCGCGTTGCGCAGGATGGGCAAGCAACAGATCGATTACGCACGCCTCTTTGTTTTGGGCAAGACAATCGCTGATAAGCTGCTGTAGGCGGCAAACATCGCGTCCCATGGTTAACGGGCGTTCTTTGTCAGCACCCATCTCCTTGAAGCGGTCGCCAAAGCGGGGTTCTTCTTTATCGGCCGAACTGTACCAAAAACGCCGCACCTGCTCCCGCTCCGCAAAGTCTAAATCAAGCGCCCAACTGTAGTTTTTCTCAAGAAGCTGGCACAACACATCAAGCCGCATCGTCGGATCAAGCCGTTGTTCTACATTTGTATTAAGCTGCTCCGCCAATGGGTTAACCAAATCAGGGTACAGCTCCAGCATAATCGAATGCACTACCTCTTGCGCTTCGGCCGACCAGTCAGCCAAATCAGCTAGTAGAGCAGCCCAGTTCGCAGGCTGTGCCGCCTCTGGTTGAGCCGTTAAAAAGCGATGCAATTCTGCCAGCATTGTTGCGTTCCGCTGCTGCTGAAGTTGATGAATCGTTTCGATTTCGCTCACGTGCTGATGCGCCCGATGCATCAGATCAATAAACCGTTGCCAGTGCAGGTCTGTGATCGCGCCTTGTTTAATGACTAGCGCAATGGCTGTCTCGCGTGTTTCAATCCATTGGTTGAGCAAAATAGGGTGCGTCACCAAAAACGGTGCCATTCCCAACCCAGTTGCGTTGCCAACACCCAAATAGCGTTGAATTTCTCGATGCAGATCGGCCGATTTGTCGCCACCCTGTAAACGAGCAAGATGATGTGCCTGTTCAACGCTAAAATGGCGCATCATCCACACGGCAAACATCTGCGCTCGAAAGGTGACATCAAACGCTTTTGTCTGGCGCAAACGGTCAAAGTCGGCGATACCAAACTTCCCGTTGCCATAAACGGCCGTTGTGCGATAGAGATACCCTACCTTGCCTAACGTGGCAGGGTCAGGCTGCACCCCTCGCGACAAACAATCAACGACATGCGAGAAGTTGCGCGTACTTTTGTTTGCCCGCGACAACACCAACACATAGGGTAAATAGCGCCCAACTTCCTGTTTAGGCACATTGAGACGCAGTTCATCAACTTGTGCCTCGGTCACATCGCCTGCACAAAGCACAAAGGCGACATCCCATTCTTCCGCAATCACGCGATCGGTGCGCTTTTCGTCAGGGATATAGTTGGCAAAAAAGACAGCGCTGTAGCGTTCGCCAGCGGTCGCCACAACACGATAAATTGCTGTGCCAAATCCAGCGTCATCCAGATCCCAGCGTGTGCGCGTGATCTGCCACTGTTCATCCATCACTTTACGCATCAGGCTGCGCACAAAGCTCAGGCGCGTTTGATGGAACGCGCCCAAGCGGTCTAATTTCATTACAGTTTCGGGGGAACGAAGAGGAGGGTTTACAGTTGTAGTGTTCAAGAGTCGTTGAAAAAATGGATAAGTACCATGCTGCACGCATTGATAATTATTCGTTATCCATTTTCTTTATTTGCTTGGTATAAGTAGCTCACAACTAGTCATTGACGAAGAATTAACCAGCTTTTCTAACGGAGACGCGCCAACGGCGACGTCTCTACCAGAGACGTTA
>JBMZDF010000055.1:0-18543 GCA_049614105.1 Promineifilaceae bacterium (SeqCode) | reverse complement strand
TATAGTCACCAACCTACTTGAAACGCACCCAAACCAAATCTGCCCCACGCCCCGCAATCTGATAAACTGGAGGGGTGCAGACTGGCGCAAAGCCAGCCTGATGCCAAACTATTTGAGGAGTCTCCCGTGAATCGAAAATTGAATCTGTCCTCTACTCAACTCACATTTTTGCTGCTGCTTGCTTGGATATTAGCAAGCTGTGACACGATACAAGGCACATCCCCTGCGCAACCTACGGCCGTTAGCGAGTCTGTCCCGATTGTGCCAACGGAGATTGCGCCAACCCCAGCCGCAACGCCCAACGCAGAAATTGAGGCAGCAACCCAAGTTGCTTTGAAGTCGTTTTGGCAGGCGATGGAGATGAAAGCGTATGGTCCCGCCAGCGCACTTTTTATGGACGTCTATCGTGGTGCGCGTCAGTGGGTGCAGCCTGATGAGCTGGCGCTGTTATATAACCGTGCGCCTGATCTGTTTTCGGCCGAACCAACTTTCACCATTCTTAACAGCAGCATCCCTAAACCAATGGTCTACTTGGGTGGTGACTTGGTTTTGTCACATGGCACAATGGAACTCAACGGCAACACCATCCCGCTTGTCGTTGAAGTCCATCGCCTAGATGGAAATGTGCGTTTGTCCCGTTTGCATGTTGCCGATGCACGCCTCTATTCGCTTCCGCGCAGCTTGGCCGCTGGCGAATATCAAGCGATTGAGCGCAAGCCGCTTGATCGTAGCAAGCCAACCTCTCCTATGCTGCTGGTTGAGTCAAGCGTTTTTCTCGAACGCATTCGCGGCGTTTTGTTTTTTGACGGAATGCCAGTTGACACGTTTGTCTGCCAAGATTCATCTTATACACCTGCAACCGTTGTTGATGTCCTTGGTTGGCACAATATCACCACAATTGAGGATTATGCGGCTGGATTGGACGCGAATGATTTGGTTGAACAGATGCGTCTGAAAGGTGTGTTTACGCCAGAGGGACGTGCGGCCGAAGTGCGCTTTTTTGAGGCGTTTGTAGGCGTTTCGGATGAGGGCTGGTGCTTGCAGAAGATACTGGTTGATCACAATCCGTCTTGGGCGTTGCGTGGATTTTTTGCGGCGTATGGCGGTGCGCTTTGGGTGGGAGATTCGGCCGAAATTCAAACCTTCTGGTGCGATGGCTTCAAAGAACAAGCGGAATCAGGCAATGGTCAACAGGTCCAATTTGCATTTGAGCCAACGGAAGTGATAAACGGCGTTATTCAAGTCAATGGAACCCGTTCAGATGTCGGGCTGTTCTCTGCTGGAATGCAGTTTACGGATAATAAATGGTGCTTTAACAGTCTAACCATCACCGATCCATCGAATTAAGCGTCTAAATTGTACAAAACTTGTAATCAGGCTACCTGATGCAAGCCAAGAAATGCGCTATAATCGCCGATGCACCTAAAAAAACAAACTGTAAAAAGACATTACCTTAGATAAGCATCAGAGCAGGAGGCGCTGTGCATTTCTGTAAGGGTGCTGGTTCCTCAGATGTTAGATGCTGTGAAGCTAATTCAAGCACTATTTTCTGAGGGTTTTGCCCTCATCTATTGAGGTAATGTCTTTCAGCGATAACAAGCAGAAGGTACGAATGGCAAAACAAGATTACTTCAACGCAAAAACAACCCTGCCTAGCGGCAACGGAACCTACTACAGCCTCAACGCGCTGCAAGACGCTGGCATTGCAAATATCGATCGACTCCCTTACTCCATCCGCATTTTAGCCGAAGCATTGCTACGCAACTGCGATGAGTACATTGTTTCCCAAGATGATGTCAAGAAAATCGTAAACTGGGCTGCTCAAGAAGATGAGCGTAGCGAAATCGCATTTATGCCCGCACGTGTCATCTTGCAGGACTTTACAGGCGTTCCCGCCGTTGTCGATTTGGCCGCGCTGCGCTCAGCGATGGCCCGTATGGGCGGCGATCCGAAAAAAGTGAACCCACAGGTTCCTGTCGATTTGGTTATCGACCATAGCGTTCAGGTTGATCGATTTGGGTCGGCCGCAGCGTTGTTTTTCAATGCAGAGCGCGAGTTTGTTCGCAATCGTGAGCGTTATGAGTTCCTCAAATGGGGACAGGAAGCGTTTGAAAACTTTAGCGTTGTGCCACCTGCCACAGGCATCGTGCATCAGGTTAACCTCGAATTCTTAGCGCGTAGCGTGATGTCAGTTGAGAAAGACGGCGAAACGATGCTCTACCCTGATAGCCTTGTTGGGACAGACAGTCACACCACGATGATTAACGGCCTTGGGGTTGTTGGTTGGGGTGTTGGCGGGATTGAAGCAGAAGCCGTGATGCTTGGTCAGCCAATTTATATGCTGACCCCTGACGTGATCGGCTTTGAATTGACAGGTGCAATGCCAGAAGGTGCGACCGCAACCGATCTTGTGCTGACCGTCACGCAAATGCTGCGCGAAAAAGGCGTTGTGAGCAAATTTGTTGAGTTCTATGGCGAAGGCATCCACACGATGAGCCTGCCAGATCGCGCGACGATCGCCAACATGGCTCCTGAATATGGCGCAACGATGGGTTTCTTCCCTGTTGATGCTGAGACGCTGCGCTATTTGCGCCGCACGGGCCGTGAAGAGGCTAAAGTTGCCTTGGTTGAAGAATATTGCCGTGCAAACAACTTGTTCTACGAACCTGGCTCACCTGCACCAGAATATACAGATTCGCTGAGTTTGGACATGGGCACTATTCGGCCGAGTTTGGCTGGGCCAAAACGTCCTCAAGATAAAATCTATCTGAGCGACATGAAAGACGCCTATCGCAAAACGTTGCTTGCGCCTGTTGGCCCACAAGGTCTCGGCATGTCTGAGGATGAACTCGGCCGAACTGCACAATATCAAAACGGCAGCACCGTGAACATGAAGCATGGCGATGTCGTCATTGCTGCAATCACAAGTTGCACCAACACCAGTAACCCAAGCGTGATGGTGGGTGCTGGCTTGGTCGCAAAGAAAGCGGTTGAGAAAGGACTCAAGGTTAAACCATACGTCAAAACAAGCCTTGCGCCGGGGTCTAAAGTTGTGCGTGAATATCTGGTTGCAACGGGCTTACTCACCTACATGGAAGAACTCGGTTTCCACATCGTAGGGTTTGGCTGTACCACCTGCATCGGCAACTCTGGCCCACTGCCAGAACCAGTCGAAAACGCAATTAAAGAAGGCGACCTTGTTGTTTCTTCTGTGACCAGCGGTAACCGTAACTTTGAAGGGCGCGTTCACCCGTTGACACAGACCAACTATCTGACAAGCCCACCCTTGGTAGTCGCATATGCGTTGGCTGGCTCCACTGACATGGATCTGACGACTGAGCCGCTTGGACAAGATAACGACGGTAACGATGTGTTCTTGAGCGACCTGTGGCCTACAAATCAGGAAATTGAGGAAGCGATTGAGTCTGGATTAACCCCTGACATGTTCCGCTCCCAATATGGCAACGCTTATAGCGAAAATGAGCAGTGGAACGCCATTCCTGAGAGCAGCAGCGATCTGTACAACTGGAACCCTGACTCAACCTATGTTCAAGAGCCACCTTTCTTTGTTGGCATGTCACCTGAGGCTGCGCCGATTGTAAACATTTCAAATGCGCGTGTGATGGTCAAAGTAGGGGATTCAATCACCACCGATCACATTTCACCCGCAGGCGCGATTTCTCGCACAAGCCCAGCGGCCGAGTACTTGCGCGAGCATGATGTTGAACCCCAATATTTCAACAGCTACGGCTCACGTCGCGGCAACGATCGGGTGATGACACGCGGTACATTTGCCAACGTGCGTTTGCGTAATCAAATGGCTCCTGGCACCGAAGGTGGTTTCACAACTTACCTGCCAACGAACGAGGTCACAACGATGTTTGACGCCTCGCTCAAATATAAGACAGACGGAACACCTTTGGTTGTACTGGCTGGTAAAGATTACGGCATGGGGTCTAGTCGCGACTGGGCTGCAAAAGGGACGTTGTTGCTTGGCATCAAGTTCACCATTGCAGAAAGCTACGAGCGTATTCACCGTAGTAATCTGATCGGCATGGGCGTGCTGCCGCTGCAATATATGGCTGGCGAAACACGCGAGACGCTGGGCCTTGACGGAACAGAAACGTTCTCAACCGTGAATCTTGGCGATGACCTACAGCCTGGCGACATAATTGCCATCAAGGTAGAGCACCAAGATGGTAGCGAGTCAACATTCAATACGGTTTGCCGCATCGACACGCCGGTTGAGGTTGATTACTATCGCAACGGCGGTATCCTGCACACCGTTTTGCGCCGCATGGCGGCCGAAGGGTAGTCGCAAGACTGATAATTTCGACCTTGTGTTAAAAAGAAACGCCCTCTAAACAGAGGGCGTTTTTGTATTTAAGCTAAGTTGTGTGGTCAAGTATTGAGCCGTTTGACGCGCTTAGAATCCGGGTGGCGGCAGCTTTTCTTTGGGTTCGCTGGCGGGTGGAGCGGGCTGTAGAAATGATTTTAAGAATTCGACAGGCAATGGGAAAATAGTTGTTGTATTGTTCTCAACACCGATCTCCACAAGCGTTTGCAAATAGCGCAGGGTCATTGCACCAGGTTCTGTTGCAATCATTTGTGCCGCTTCAGCAAGCTGCCGCGATGCCTGTAGCTCACCCTTTGCATGGATGACCTTTGCACGACGCTCACGCTCTGCTTCTGCCTCACGGGCCATTGCGCGAATCATCTGCTGATTTAACTCGACATCCTTGATTTCAACGATGCTGACCTTGATACCCCAAGGTTCAGTTGATTCGTCGATGATGCCTTGGAGGCGATCGTTGATTTCTTCACGATCCTGCAAAATCTTATCGAGCGATGATTGACCGATCACGTTACGCAAGCTGGTTTGTGCGATTTGCTGCGTGGCGCGACGATAGTTTTCAATCTGGATAATGGCATCAACGGGGTTAATGACGCGGAAGTACACAACGGCATTGACGCGAACGGTGACGTTGTCCTGCGTGATCGCTTCCTGCGAGGGAACGTCAAGCGTAATGGTTCGCATATCAACCTTCTGCATTCTGTCGATAATTGGCAACAGAATAAACAACCCGGGACCTTTGGCCCCATCCAGTACTTTACCGATGCGAAAAATGACTGCACGCTCGTACTCTTTTACAATGCGGATTGAAGTCATTGCGAGAAATATCGACGCGACCAACAGAAAAGCAATAAACGGACCCATTGTGAAGCTCCTTTTTAGAAATATAGTTGACGGTGAGTGTCGTTTGTAGATGAGTTTGGCTGAAATTGGGAGTGATTTCGGCCGAAAATCTATTAAGTGTACCCTCAATACGTGATTGGTCGAGAGAGGTTGCGCTAATTTGACGGAGGTAACTCAGGTTTGGCAATCGAGAAGGCAGTGGGCGAAGAACCATGTAAGCGCAAATGCTCTAATCGCGCAACCGCTTCCTCAAGCGTCGTGTTCTGGCCTGCGGGAACCCACCACAGCGCCACATGAGCTTGTTTGATCGGCTCAAACCATGCTTTGCGACGGATAAAGAAATCAACATGACCACTACGATAAGTATAAGCCCGCAGCGAGTCAACATCTTCCCAGACCGACACATTGACAATAAGGCGATCATCGTCATAGGGTCGGTATTCAGTCGCGTCGTTGCCATCCTCGCTAACCAGACGCCAAACAAAACCTGGAGATCGTTCCGCGAGGGCGTTAATCTCGTCCAGCCCGTTAACAAAATCCGCAATTTGTGGATCGTCAATCGGTTTTAGGAGGCGGGCAATGTTGATCTGGGCAAGATGAAACATAAAAAGACGAGCAGGGTGAAAGGTGAAAAGCGGAAAGGTTTCACCTTTCCGCCTGTTGCTTTCTTCTGGGTTAGGCTGGCAACGCCTGTTTAGTCCCTACTTCATAAGCGATGTAGCGGGGCATGTGGTCAAATGCGCTGTTGAGCACTTCACGATAGGTGAGCGTCAACGAGACCTGTCCATCTGCACGATCGTTAATAAATTCGAGCGGGATAAAAAAGTTTTCGCCTGTTTCAAAGCTGATTACTTTTAGATGCTCGTTATAACTCGTGGTTTCAATCGGATCATCTTCAACGGTGCGATAGATGCGTTGGGCAACCCCAAGCTGACGCCCATCGGCGGTCATCACTGGATCGTGGTAGTTTACGTTAGCGGTCACGTCTTCTGCCTCCGTTCTGATTCTTACGCCCGCGTCCACCGCGATCGTTGCGCTTTGACTTTTTGTATGATTTGCCACGCCCGCTTTTATCTGACGAGCGTTTTTTGTCGCTTTTCGGCTTTTTCTTGCCCATCTTTGCATGAAACTCACGCAGGAGAAGGGTTAAAATGTGGAATTGCTCACCGCTCATGACAAGCTGCTCGACCATTGGCTCAAAGCGGGTTAAGTGCTTGAGGCGCAATGTGTCATGACGCTCCATTTTCTTGAGCAGCTTTTGGGCAATCGCTTCCATGGTATTAGTATCAATGCGTGGAAGGTTCGCATGGGCGGTGGATGCCTTCTCTTCAATCTTGGTGTTGATTGCCGTTTGATAGCTATCATCGATGAGCATTGCTAGGGCGCGGATGCCGTCAGCATCCATCGACAATAGCTCGACCATCGTTTCATATTGTTCAAGGTGTAGGCGTGATGCGTCGTCAAGGTTACGAACGCGAGTTTCTAGCAATGCTAGGGCGCGTTGTTCAACCATCTCATCGGCCGATTCATCGCTGGGTAGTTCAGGCATTTGCATATCAATATCGTAAAGTTTGGTGATTTTTGTCAGGCGAATTTGTTCAAGCACGTCGACAAACATAATTGCCGTGCCGCTTGCACCCGCGCGTCCTGTACGTCCCGCGCGATGGATATACGCCTCGGTATCTTCAGGAACTTCAAATTGAAAGACATGTGACAGATCTGGGATGTCAATACCACGGGCGGCAACATCGGTTGCGACAAGCAATTTGAGATTGCCGCCGCGCACGCGTGCCAGCACGTGCTCACGCGCATGTTGCGAGAGATCGCCGCTGAGTTGATCTGCGTTGAAACCATAGCGCCGCAAAACGACGCTAACGTAGTTCACTTTGTGGCGTGTGTTGCAAAAGATAATCGCTGAGTCGGGATTTTCAATTTCGAGCAGTTTTACAAGGGCGCTATCCTTGTTTGAGTTGCCCGTGTTGTAGACGATGTGTTCGACGTCGGTGACGTGAACATGATCGCTGCTAAGGCTCAGAATAGCTGAATTTTCTTGGAAGCGTTCTGCCAAGCGCAGCACGTGCGGCGGGAAGGTGGCCGAGAACATGCAGCTATTGACATGCCGCTCTTTGGGCATGTAGCGTTGGACCGCTTTCATGTCCTCGTAGAATCCAACCGAGAGCATGCGGTCTGCCTCATCGAAGATCAGCATTTGCAGATCGTCGAGTAGGAAGTTGCCGCTCATCAGATGGTCAAGCACGCGGCCGGGCGTGCCGACAACAAGGTGAGCACCGCGCTCAAAAGCTAGTTTTTGCGGCCGATAGCTCACCCCGCCATAAACAGCGACGGTGTTGACTGTGCCGCCGCTTAGCGTCGAGGCGGCTTCCATGACCTGATTCGCGAGTTCGCGGGTTGGAACTAGAATCAGGATTTGGCATGTGTTGCGAGTGGGGTCGATGCGATCGATGGCGGGCAACACGAATGCCCCAGTTTTGCCACTGCCTGTGCGCGACTGCACCATAATGTCTCGTTCGGCCGAAACATAAGGGATTGACTTGGCCTGAACAGGCATCAAGCCAGTCCAGCCAGCACGCGCCACAGCGGCTTGTAGTTTGTCCGAGAGTTGATCTAAAGTTATTTCAGGAAGGCGGTCTTCGGTAGGCTCTTGCGGCTCCAACCCTTCCAGCCCGTTTAAGGCTGATTTACTGTCTTCAATTTGTTCCACAGTTAATCCGTATTGCAGAGGTGGCTGCTTTCAGCAACGTCATGCGCGTCCGAATGAGTTCGGCATAGGTCTGCTTGCTCGCCAATGATCGAGAAGCCTATATCCCTCTCGTAACCTCTGCATTAAACGATGGTGCGAATCGAAGGAGGGAGAACGTTGCCGTGCGTTTTGTTGTTACTAAGAATGATAGTTTATCTGTAATGATTCTCCAAGAAGGTGCTTAACAGGTTTCCAGAATTGCCTATTTCCCGACGAAAAGTGGACGTAATGACTGTTGAGTTCCTCCGTAAGCTTCAATTCAACCTAAATCGTTGTAAAATGAAAGTGACATTTTAGGTGGCTGGCTGTCCAAACAAACAAGCAGTACAGTATCAATTCAATGATTTAGACGTAACGACTATGGGTTATTAGGTTTTCAGATGGTCAGGTTTTAGGATAAGCCATGTCTTACCTGCGCAGTTTGATGAAGGCTCGCGCTGTTTTATTTACGCAGATTATCTGCCAGCTTGACCCCTGATTTCTTGAATAACGACCTAACGAGAAAGATTCATGATACAAGATAGAAAACGAGGATGGATGATATTGCTGTTGGTGTGGGCGGGTGTGCTGTTGGCATGCAACTTGCCGTTGTCGCCGAGAGCACAACCGTTAGTACCGCCGACATTGCCTGCTGAATCGGCCGAAGTTCCTGTAGATGAGGAGGCGGGGGAGACTGGTTCGGCCGAAAACACAAACACCCCCAGCCCAACCACAACATTGCTGCCCCAATCGGGTAGCTCAAACAGTGGGACAATTGAACTTGCCCCCACCGTTACCCCGCGAGCCACCCCTGGCGGTCCTGATTCAGCTACAGAAGGTGAGGATCGGCCGCTGGCGCTTGAATATGAAATCACGTGGGAGTTAAACGAAGAGAACACCGCATATGCATTCGCAACTGTTAACTTGTCTGCAACAGGCGGCGACGGCGAATATAGCTATTTTCGCGATGACCGTTCGACAAGTGGTTCTCAATTTGTTTACCGATGGGGGAGTTGTAAAGCAAACCCTGGCAGTTTCCGTGTTGACTCAGGCGATGGGCAGTCCGTGCGGGTCAAGTATTTTGAAGAAGCGCCCTGCCCATAAGAATAGATGAAAACGGGTTCCCTATGGATTTCCACAGGGTTGAAAAAAGATAAGAGCGTGTTTCAAATGGGTTGGTGACGATCACGTAGACTGAGCATGTCGAAGTTGCAACGGCGTGTCGCTTAGGCTTCGACAGGCTCAGCCACCGCTCTTTACTCAGGTGACGATAGCGTAGACTGAGCATGTCGAAGTTGCAGCGGTGTGTTGCTTAGGCTTCGACAGGCTTAGCCACCGCTCTTTACTCAAACGAAACACACCCAAAAGATAATGAGCACTCTCTTTTTTAGCCGTTCAGAAGTTGTTCAAGGTGGCCCGTATCATTTAGCTGCATCAACCTTAGCCCGCGTTGCGTGTTTTCAACGCGGGTTAGGGCGCAATTTGCATAAATACTGTAGCGATGGCTGTCTTTCAGCGGCAGATTGAGCAGATGGGCGATAATGGCCCCGATTGTTCCCCCATGGCTGACGATAACTACAGAGTCGGCGGGATGATCCGCAATGATGCGCTTCACAATTGGAACGGCACGCGCTTGGATACTTTCCGAGGTTTCCCCTTCTGGCGGGATCATGATGCCATGCTTCATTTGTTCAAAGCTGGCGGGATAATCGCGCTCGATGTCATCACGGGTGAGCCCTTCAAAAATTCCCGCGTTACGCTCGCGCAAATCAGGCTCAAATTGAATAGGGAGCTGGTGCAACTGGGCGATTGCGGCTGCTGTTTCGGCCGCACGTGATAACGGGCTGCTATAAATCGCTTTGATGGGACGTGTAGCAAGCCGCGCAGCAATCGCCGCCGCTTGACTTTTCCCCGTCGCGTTGAGCGGTATGTCTGCGTTCCCTTGCCAGCGCCCCGCTAAATTCCAGTCAGTTTGTCCATGTCGAATAAGATAGTAAGAGTTGTTCATAAGTAGACAGCGTTAAAATTATCTGGCACAGGTTAGATATTGGTTTGGCGTTTAATCAAACGGATTGCACAAATTGTAGGCGGTTGACGGTTAAAAGTCGCTACTTTCGTTGTGCAAAGCGAACAAGCCACGGTTGTGTGCCATTGGGATACACTTTGCGCCAGCCGTCGACTGGCGTGAAATTTGTGGAGAGAGCGCCGTCAAGTTCGGCCGAATGCCAATAATTAAAGTAGCGCCTGAGAGGATAACCGTACGCCTCTTTGGTCATCCCATCGCCGTCACCCTCTTTAACCGTCATAAACAGAATCCCGTTTGGCTTTAGCAAGCGTGCAAACTCCGCGATGGCGACGATGGCGTTTGGTTTGGGAAGATGTAGCAAAGAGGCCGAAATCCACAGCGCGTCGAAAATGGGGCCAAATGGAAGATGGCACATGTCAGCCTGTAGATAGCTGCCGCCAAACTGCCCGCGCCCAACCTGCATCATTTCCAGCGAGAGATCAGTTGCGATAGCGCGATAGCCTTGTTGACGAAAGGTTGCCGCGTCGTAACCGGGGCCGCAGCCTACGTCGAGGATCAGGCTATTGGTGGGGAGTAGGCTTAAAAATCGGCCGATTTCGTATGCGTGTCGTTTCGGCCGATTGTTGACCTTTAGAAAAGTGTCTGCAATTTGCGCATAGGTCTGCATCGTCTCGTTTTGCATAACCGTTTGCTACGATGGAACCTTCAAATCGTATTTGTGAGCCAAAACAACAAGCGCGTCCCCATCGATCAGGGTCATGGGTTTGCCTTCGGCCCAAGAACGCGCCCCTTTTGAGATTTTGGCCGTCGTGACTAAAAATGCGTGGTTGACCTTTTCGTGTCGGAATGTGCCGTATAGTTCGCGAACCGTATTGGGGCCAACCGTGTTGCGATATCGTTTGCACTGAACGATAGCACTTTTACGCTCGTTACGGCGCGTAATCTCTAGGTCAACCCCCATATCGCCCGCGCCGCCGCGTTGTTTGACCGTGTACCCTTTTTTGCGAAAGAGTTCGGCAACATAGGCCTCAAATTCGTATGGGTCTAGGGTGTAGATGGCGGAGACAGAGGGCGCTTTCGGCCGATTATTGGCACGCCACCAAATGATGAACGCCCACAGAGTGAGGATTGCTACGGCCGACCCAAATTCCAACAGGTCAAATACCTCAACCCCCGTTTGGGGGAGAGCATTGAACCAGATGGGGGTCCAAATCCAACGATAAATAACCCACGCGAGAAATGCAGCAGTGAGTAAGCCAGCAATGACAATCTCGTTGAAATATCCAGCTAAATTGAATGTTTGGCGCTGGGCTGCGCGTGTGAATCGACGTAACACGGGTTTATGTGGACTACTAAAGAATGGGAAAAGCGATCTTCTAATTGTCATAGATACTGCCGACAAATAAGAAAAAAATGAAGAGTGATGAAGAAATTGAAGTGCAAACAGTTCATTTTTGCATTCAATATTCTTGTTTAGTTTAGGCTACCTGCAATAAATAATGGTCTAACTCAAATGCCCCAGTGTGGTGTTTCCACAAATCATACTTGTTATGAAAACACTGCTATCAGCATATCTCAAACAAAAGAATTAGATTGTTTACTCACCTTGTTGACCTTAATCGCCATTGGCGCTGTCTGCACGATGCAAACGTTTGTTCGTTATGTTACGGGCTTTTAGCCGAATTGCCAACCCCAAAACGCAGAATGCGAGTAAAGAGGCAAATATAAAAGGCGAACGAGGCGAGAATAGTTCGTATAGCATGCCACCCAGCAATGGCCCTGCGATATAGGCGGCGCTGTTGACCGAGTTGTACAGGCCCATCAATTGACCGTTTGAGTGATCGCTGCCGACGTTGACTAAGATCGACTCACCTGTTGGAATGCCAAGTGCGTAGCCAAAGGCGGCAGGCGTTAGCGCGAGGGTTATCCAGATCGGGGCTGACAAAAAGGTGAGCGCAACCCCTGTCAAAAAAGCCGCCACGATTGAAGCAATGACGACGTTGATTTCGCCATAGCGTTTGATCAACGGCTTGATCGCAAATACCTGTGTCAAAATCGCAATGAGGCCAATGTAGGCCAACATGAGGCCGACATTACGTGCGGCAAGCTCATGCTCTAGCGTTGGAAACGCAATATGTTTGGCGAAAAGCGGGAAGGTGGAGCTAAGCGAGGCAACCACAAAGTTGACTGTGAAGGCGAGTGCCAGCACGGTTAACACGGTTTCGCTTTGGAGGAAACCGCGCCACTGGTCGCGGGCGGTCCGCACTCTTTTTTCGGCCGAACGCTCCGATTTTGGCAACGATTCGGGCAGCAAAAAGATTGTCAATAACAAGCTGATGGTCGTGATAACTGCCGCCCCAACAAAGGGGAACAAAAAGCCAAAATTGACCAACAGCCCGCCCAGCGCAGGACCAAAAACAATGCCGGATGCAAATGCAACATGAATGTAGCCTAACGCGCTGGCACGTTCTTCCTCGGTTGTGATGTCCGCGATATACGCTTGTGCAGCGGTGATGTTACCGCCCGTTATGCCGTCAAGCAGTCTGGCAAAAAAGAGAATGCCAAGCCCGTTTGTCACAACCCCAAGCCCGATACGCTCGAAAAACATGCCGATTGGAAGCGCAAAAATAAATAATAGGAACGAAATAACTGTTCCCACCTGACTCCAGATCAAAACGGGACGCCGCCCGTAACGATCGGCCCAATGTCCTAGAATGGGTGAAGCGATAAATTGTGCAACATAATAGATAGCAACAAAAATAGCAGCTTCAAACGCATTTGCGCCGAACTGACCCTCTGCGTACAGTGGGAGAGTTGGTACGACAACACCTGCGCCCAATAGATTAGTGAATACAATTAAGAATACAACTGGCGACCTTTTATCTTTCACAATTACATTGTACGAGTTTGTTTACTTAAAGTTGTCCCTTTCCTAGCAATTATGATGCAGAATTAAGCGACTGGGCTACAGAGGTGTGAATAGCGTGCTGTGCATTGAATATAAATGCTATTTATGCTATGCCCAGCGGAGTGATAAAACATAAACGCCAACCCAATTGGGGTTGGCGCTTGCGCTGAGAGCCTTTGCAATAGGCCTATGTTAGGCAGCATTGTCTAGCGTTCCCTCAAGAAAGTTAGCCAGCCTCTTCGTTCTTTATTTCTTAATCTTATGCCTCATTTTCTTGTTCGCTGGGATCTTTCAGGGTCAGGCGTTTATATGCTTCTGCGTAGGCAAACCCGACCTGCGCCCCTGTGCCTCTCGACCATTCCTTGATGCGTTCGGTAGGGTCCCAGCCGTGTAGTTGGCAGACGTGCATTTTAAGCGCCTCGATCTTCAAGTCGATTGTTTCACTGATGTCAACATAATAGTTTGTGCCGCTTTCTGGAGACGAAACGTAGACATAGTTGATGTCAACAGGCCCGTATCCCTCTTCCAAAATTTCGGGGAAAATCAGCGGTGAGTTGGGAGCTGGGAAACAAGCGTCAATTGCGGCTTGTGCGACGGCGCGATGGTCTGGGTGATTGATGTAGGTGTCGCGACGGAACAAAACGCGCGGATCGCCTGTCACGACCACATTTGCCTGATGCTTGCGGATTTCGCGCACGAGATCGCGACGCAACGCCAGTGTTGGCTGTACGCGCCCGTCTGGATAGCTTAAAAAGTCTACTGTTGCACCCACGTGGGCCGCCGCAGCACGTGCTTCTGTCTGACGCATGTGCGCCAATTGCTCAGAGGTCATATTTGGATCTTGCGTACCGATGTTGCCATCGGTCACGATCACATATTTGACGTTACAGCCGTGTTTCGCCCAAACGGCTGCTGTTCCCGCGACCCCAAATTCGATGTCGTCAGGATGTGCATAAATGAAAAGGGCGTTTTTTGGAATGTAAGTAGAGGGCATGTGGGATAACTCCATGTCTGGTGAAGCGGCGCAGGCAATAATCACGAATGAGTCGTAAACAGCTAATAATTATTGCGTCGTCACGGCCGATCACATCTTAATGCAATAGAACAGGTTTGAGATATGTTTTGTCGAATTCTTTGATGCGTTCAGGGCCAAGCGCTTTTAGCTTGGCTTGTGCCGCTTGGGAATCCGCCCGTAGCTGGGCGATATTAACGTCTCGGCAGCGGTCGGGCAGCGGGTCGAGCCATTGGCGGACGCGCAAAAACATTTTGACAGCACCGCGATAGTTGCCGCGCTCAATTTGTAGGTAAGCGACGGCGACCTGTAGGATGCCGCGATAGAGATCGCGTGTTGGCCCTGTATCGGCACGCCACGCATCTTCAAGTCCGTGGTGCGCTTCGTAGTAGTCGCCGCGATTGAACAACTCGATCCCTTGCCGCGCTAGATCGGATAGGGGTTGTTCGCAAGCGTTGAGGATGGCGACATAGTCGATGCGTTTGGCGTGTTTGTTGATAAGGTCAGGCAGTTGACTGCGGAATTGATGTGGTGTGACGACTGCGTCTGCGCCTGCCTGTTGGGCTGCTTCGGCCGATTTTAGATCCCCCTCCGCCCCATAAGCTAAAACTGGGATGCGGCGCGTTGCAGGGGATGATTTAATAATGGCGATCCAACGTGTTGCTGGAATAGCGGCATTGTCAAGGTCGAAGATAAGCAGATCGGGCTGCTTGTCGCTCAGTTGAGCGGTGAGGCTAGCCGTTTGCCCGCCAAGAATCGGTTCACCTGGGCGGTCGCGCACTTCTGCTGTGCCAAGTGTTTCGGCCGAAGCGACCCACGCCACTGTAAACCCTAATTTGCCTGCTGCGTTTTCAATCTCGGATGCGATTGCCAAGTTGGCTAAATAACCAATGATAAGCGGATTTTCCTTGCTCATCCGCAAATTCTAACGGCGGCAACTGCAACTGCAAGGGTTACAGTTTGGGTTTACGGGAAACAAATATAGTTGCCTATTCAGACAGGAGCAGATTAAAATAATAGGGATTTGGTATAGTTTGCGATAACCCGTGCTAGCAACGAGAAATCCAACATTTTATGCTTGAGACAGCCATAAGATATGAGGATACTCATAGATCAAGAGGCATTTTGACGCGCCGCAGGTAATTCGTTAATCTACGCCCTGTAATGGTGTTATTCAAGCACCGACCAAAAAAGGAGACAATTCTATGAGGAACACACACAGTCATTCGCGCATGCTGGCGCGATTTTCATTGATTCTCGCATTTACAATTTTAACGTTGGCAACGTTGGTTGCTCTGCAAGCTAGTGCAGAAGAAACCCGCAGATCAGGCGACTTTACAACGTCTACTGCAACCCCTAGCACCGATGCCGCCTCTGTCGGAGATACAATCACCTACACGCTCATCGCAACCAACAGTTCTGCAATCCACGCACCCAATGTGTTTGCCCGCCAGCTTTTAGTAGATGGCCAATCATTCGCTAGCGCCCAACTTATTACAACGAGTCAGGCAACTACAACTAGTTTTATAGGAAACTCAGGCGGTATCACGTGGACTGGCTCAATTAGCCCCAGCGGCTCGGTTATGATGTCGTTGGTTATTTCTATAGAGCAGAGTTTTAACGGTACGATGATGAATACCGATTTTGAGATTGTAAGCGGATTCTCTTCCACCACAATTCCATCATCGGTTCGAGTTGGAAACCTTGGGTTGATGTACTTCCCAATCCTCATCCGCTCACCGCTTGCGCCAACGCTCTTACCGATTACAGGTGCTGAGGATGGAACATACACTGTTTCGTGGCAAAACAATGACACGACAACAGGGATGACCTACGTGTTGGAGGAGTCAGCTTCGGCCGATTTCGCAACACCCAACGTGGTCTTCACAGGGCCAGCCACATCCCACAATGTGACTGGGAAATCGGGAGGGATTTACTATTATCGTGTGAAAGCAGAAGCGACCACAGGTGGCTCCACCCTTGTGAGTAGCTATAGTAATGTTAAATCAGCCTCCGTCTTTAACCTGACCGCTGACCTGACGGCGGTTGCTGTAGGAACCTGTACCACATTGCGTTGGGACTTCACAGGTATTAACGGAATCCGCATTCGCCTAGGCAAGGGGTATGCGTTGGCTGTAACCTCTGGTCAAAGCAACGCACGCATCTGCCCCGCTGTAACCACCACCTATGAAGTTGAAGTAACGTTGTCTGATAACAGCGTTATAACGATTCAAGAGACGGTGACGGTGACGGGAACAGGTTGTGCGAACGGCGCGGTTGACCCATACATCAACCAATTCTCATCAAACAAAACCTCAGTTACTGGTAACGAATCAGTTGAGATAACGTGGAATGCACAGTGTGCTTATGGCGTTGAATTCTTGGTCGACCGTGGCAACAACGGTTCAATCGATGAGACGACACCTGTGACAGGCGAAGAGGTACGGACGCTGACGTTGTCAAGCACAACCCGCTACATTTTACGTGTTTACAAAGCAAACTCGATCGGCAACTATGTTGATGTAGATTTTGTTGTGACAAAGAATTAAGTTTAGAGCAAAACTGGTAAAACAGTTGTAACAAATTTAGACTCAGAAAGCCTCAACAGCATCGTTTGTTGGGGCTTTTTTCATCCTATGGCGTTTATTTTTTCACTTGGTGACAAAACACCGCAAATTTCGGCCGATGCCTTTATCGCCCCCAACGCGACAATCGTGGGCGACGTCATCATCGAATCGCAAGCCAACATTTGGTACGGCGTGGTCATTCGCGGCGACGCAGGGCAAATTCGTGTTGGCGCACGGACTAGCGTGCAGGACAACACCGTCTTGCACGTCAACGATAAGCATGACACCTTAATCGGGGCTGATGTGACAATTGGTCATGCGGCTGTGTTGGAAGGTTGTGTAATTGGGGATGGGGTGTTAATCGGCATGAACGCCACCGTCCTAGACGGGGCGCAGGTTGGCGCAGGGGCGCTTGTGGCAGCGGGTGCGCTTGTGCGCGAGAATCAAACTATTCCTGATGGCATGATTGCGGCTGGTGTGCCAGCAAAGGTGCGGGGCGCGGTTTCGGCCGAATTGGCCGCCCGTCTTGTCGAAGCCCCGCAAAAATACCAGACCTACATGCAACTGCACGCAGACGCTATCGAAGCATTAGCGTGATGCCGCAATGGGTAGCGTCACGCTAGAAGGCTGTGTTGGATCATGATAAACGGTCTGATCCGCCACCACCATGTCCGTTTCAAACATAAAATCGCCGTCTAGCCCCAGATTGCGCTGGAAGCGAGGAAACGCGCCGCTGCTGATTTGCAGACGGATCTGATGTCCCGCCTTGAAGCGGTAGCCAATGGGCGATAAGTCGAACGTCAGCTTGTAACCACCGTTGGCGTCTGCTTGATCGCGCTGCGGTTTGATGCGATAGAGCGCGTCGCAGATATTGGTCGATTTGCCGCTGGGATCGACGTCACAAATTCGGCCGAAAAAGTCAGCACTCACCGCGCTCGACCGCACAAATAACGTCACCTTCGGATGCCCAATCACATCACAATCTGATTGCAACACAGGCGTTGTGAACGTCAGCACGTCTTTGCGTGCTTCTAATGCGCGGTTGTCAACTGGCCCCGCATCGACCGAAAGCAACGGCCCGCCCGCGTTTGGCGTTGGGTTGTTTGGATCATAGTTGTAACAGCTTGGCGGATTGTTTGGTGGGGCCGAATAGCGGCTCAACGTACCGTCTTTGACGCCGTTCCCCTGTAGATAATACGTTGTGTCTGTGGCTTCTGGCGGCCATTGTTCGTACTCGCGCCACTCATTCGCGCCCATCAGCAACATGCGAACAGGTTTTGCACGCAAATTGTCGATCCCTTTGAGATGTTTATCAAACCAGCGCAGGCTCGCGCCCAATGTAGAGGATTGATTGCCAGGATCTAAATGGGTCCATGCACCGATTGTCAAATAAGGGTTTTTCCCCGCCTGCACCTGCACCTGATAATCTTCAAGCTGCCCTTCGATAAACAGATCGTACCAACCTGCCACAAAATGAGCGGGT
This sequence comes from Promineifilaceae bacterium (SeqCode), assembly GCA_049614105.1. Lineage (GTDB taxonomy): Bacteria > Chloroflexota > Anaerolineae > Promineifilales > Promineifilaceae > CALECP01. The sequence continues at coordinate 610 of JBMZDF010000055.1, read as the reverse complement.
GGCGCGTCTTTGACAACGGCACGGTGATCGAGTTTGTCCCAGTAGGGATCGTCCTCTGCGGGGTGGGAAAACCACGTATCGAGGATTGGATCGTTTCGGCTGAAAATCGCCTGTCCCGTATCAGCCAACGGCAGCGTCTCAAACCCCTTGGCGAGGATGCTGTTCTGATACTTGACATCAATCAAGCGCCGCATACGCTCTGCAAAGGGCATATCGTCGCTTTGGGCGTCTAGGAGAAAGAGCCAGCGCAACGCCAAATCAAGCGGATACGCATGTTCTGGCAAACTGCCCAGCCGCGACTGTGTGATGATGGGGAAAAGCGCCTTGAGGTGTTTGTGCTCGTCACGCGCAGCGGCGGCATAAGACACGAACCCAACATAACTTTGCCCTGTCATGCCAATTTGGCCGTCTGACCAAGGCTGACGCACGATCCAGTTAATAGTTGTTTGCCCGTCATCAGGTTCGTTGACATAGGGTTCAAATTCGCCTGATGAAGCATAGCGCCCGCGCGTGTCTTGCAGAATGACATGATAGCCGCGCTTGGCATACTGCTGCATCAAAATCTGTTTGAAGAAGCCCGCAAGGGCGGTGCGAGAGCGCCCGTAAGGAG
>JBMZDF010000054.1:0-18563 GCA_049614105.1 Promineifilaceae bacterium (SeqCode) | reverse complement strand
ATTCGGCCGAACACAGACTCGGCAACTTTGTCCGTAGCGCCAGCGACGGCAACAAAACAAGTGAAGCACTCGCCAGCGGATTACCTGGCACAGACATGGCGATTATCGAAGAAGTCGCATTTGCCTCCTCACGCAAATGGAGCGCCCTTTCCTTTAATTCAATCGTGCAGCGCGGAGTTTACGCCTTGGGCGCGGTCGAAATGCTCAAGCCACACCTGAGCGAGATGCCTGAAAAGCTGGCGCAACAGATCGCAGAATGGTCTGAACAAGGGCTGCGCGTGTTACTGTTTGCCTATCAACCTGCCACCACAATGTTATACGACCATGCGGGACGGGTTGCCTTGCCAACGCTCAAACCGCTGGCGGTTGTCAGTTTAGGCGATGAGTTGCGCCCGCAGGCGAAAGAGACGATTGAAACGTTTCGCAATCTGGGCATTCAGCTCAAAGTTATTTCGGGCGACAATCCTAACACGGTGGCGGCGCTGGCAAAACAGGCTGGTTTTCCGCCCGATATGCAGTTGATTTCGGGGACTGAGCTGGCAGCGATGGACGCGGCTGCGTTTCATCAGGCGGCGACTGAGGGGGATATTTTCGGCCGAATCAGCCCCGAACAAAAAGAAGGCATCGTCGACGCCCTGCTCCAAGAAAATCTGCGCGTTGCCATGATGGGCGACGGTGTGAACGACGTCCTGCCAATCAAAAAGGCATCGCTCGGCATCGCCATGGAAAGTGGAAGCAACGCAACCCGCAACGTCGCGGACATGATCCTGCTCAACGACTCGTTTGCCGCCCTGCGCCCCGCCTTCACCGAAGGCCGTCGCATTATTTCGGGCATGACAAGCGCCCTTTATCTGTTCATCTCACGGGTTGCAACCTCCATTTTGATGATTATTGCAATCACAATGGTCGGGCTATCCTTTCCCTTTGAACCCGCTCAGGTGGCACTCACCACGTTTACGGTCGGCATTCCCTCCTTCCTGCTCATGCTTTGGGCGCGACCCGAACCGCTCGACCCGAATTTGCTGGGTTCAATAAGCCGCTTCGTTTTTCCCGTTGCAATTATCTCGATGTTGCTTGGCACGGGGCTGTACGTGAGAGACTACAATGGCGCGTTGCGCGGCGCGAGCAACACAACGATTCCAGACCGCGTGATTGAAATGTACGAATCGTATACAGGTATTGAGTATGGTACGGAGGAGTTTGGCGAGGCGGCCGCCACGATTTCGACACAGGGGGCGCTCTCAACCTTCTTCTCCTACACCTCATTCTTACTGATATTGTTCCTTGAGCCACCACATCAATTTTTCACAGGCTGGCGCAAAAAAGTATCGCCCGACAAACGGCCGATGTGGCTTGTCATTGCACTCTTTGTCGGATTCCGCATCGTTTACAACATTGAGACGCTCGGCAGCTATTTCGGCATCTTGAGCAAACCGTGGCGTGTTGACATCATGATCGTGGTGCTCACTGTCGTTTGGTTCTTTGCCGTCCGCACAATTTGGCGGGCCAATCTGCTAAATCGCGCATTAGGCGTTGAGTCGGTTAAATAAATTATGACTATGGTTGCATACATCTGTAAAACTTGCGGCGTTCAACAAGCGCCCTCAACACGAGTCCCAGGAATCTGCCCCATCTGCGCAGATGAGCGGCAGTACGTGCCTGAAAGCGGACAGGTTTGGACAACGCTTGCCAAGCTGCAAGCCAATCATCGCAATATCATTGTTGAGGAAGAGTCAAACCTGTTTTCTGTGCGGACAGACCCAAGCGTTGCGATTGGGCAACGGGCGTTGCTGCTTAAATCGGCCGAAGGCAACATTCTCTGGGACTGCACCCCGCTTATCAGCGACGAAGCGGTTGAGCAAATCAAACAGCTAGGCGGTCTCAGCGCCATCGCACTATCGCACCCACACTTTCTCGCGTCTGTTGTTGAATGGAGCGATGCGTTTGGCGGCATTCCGATCTATCTTCACGCGGCCGACCGCGAATGGGTGCAACGCTCCTCACCCAATATGGTCTTTTGGGAAGGGGCAACCTATCCACTGCAAAACGGCATCACGTTGATTCACTGCGGCGGACATTTCGCCGGCTCGTCCGTTTTGCTCTGGGGAGGCGGCGCAGATGGCAGAGGCGCATTGTTGACAGGCGACACGGTACATGTTGTCCCCGATCGACGCTATGTATCATTCATGTACAGTTTTCCAAATCATATCCCGCTGCGAGCATCTGAGCTTATCAAAATTGGGGCGCGTTTAGCCCCGCATAAGTTTGATCGCATTTACGCAGCTTGGGCTGGCTCAGTCCTAAAATCAGGTGGCAAAGCCGCCGTCGAACGTTCAATCAATCGCTATATCGCGGCAATGAAAGCGTAGTCGTTAGTTGCAAGTTGCTAGTAAGAATAGATTATCTCTCTCTCAACTAGCCACCAGCCACTAACGACTAGCCACTAGTCAAAATGAAACGCAAAGCAAATCGTGTTCTGCGGCCTGACGGTCGCTACATCAATATTCCGCTCCATCGTGGGCAACTATTCGTCTGTTCAACTGGTTGATGTTGCGGACTGGTGGAGCGTGGCTTCGCCCCCGTGCCAACCGACTTGTATCACAACGAGTGGGAACGGCGAAAATTAAGAAATAAGGTTCATCTGTCGCAAGGCGGCTGTCTTGGCCCCTGCACACTGGCAAACGTGTCAACGCTCTTTTTCGATGGGCGCTTTTATGGTTTCCAAGCGGTCGATGACCCGATCATTATCACCGCAATTTATGATTACATTGAAGCGATGATGAAGGTTCCCCCAAGCGAATCGGCATTTGTGCCGCTGCCCGCTATTCTGGAAGGGCGAACTTTTAATTATTTCGATTGGAGTACAGAAATTTCGGCGGCGGGTCGGATGCCCGAACCACGCCAGCCTGAGACAGGTAACTCAAACGGTATTTTGTTTTTGTCACATGCAGATACGGATGTGCTGGCAGTCAACACTGTTTTGGAGCGACTGCCTGATGATTTTCCGCCCGTTTCGGCCGAAAGTCTGCTCCAATTCAAAAGCGAGGCCACCTTCACAACCTATCTCAACAACATTCTGCCATCCGTTCAGGTCATTGTCGCACGTGTGTTAGGTGGTCGTGTCGGCTTCCGCGACGGCTTCGATGCGCTTGTTAAACTGTGTCGTGAGCAGAACAAGGATTTGGTTGTCGTTTCAGGTTCGGCCGATCTCGATCCCGAACTGACCGCCGCCAGCAACGTCCCCCTGCACATCATCCACGACACCTACAACTATCTGACGCTTAGCGGACTCAACAACTTCGAGCACATGCTGCGGCATCTCGCCGACAATCTGCTCATCGGCGGCTATGGTTACGAGCAACCGCAGCCCCAGCCGCGCCACGGCATCTACTACGGCGGCAAACATGTCACCCAAACAGAATGGCTGGCTGAACACCATGATCCAAACCGTTCAACCGCCGCTATCTTTTTCTATCGCTCCCACTGGCTAACGGGCAACACAACCTTTGTTGACGCCCTCGTTAGTGAACTTGAAACGCAGGGCATGAACGCCCTACCCGTTTTCACTTACTCGCTCAAAGAACAAACGAACGGTCGGCCAACCTGTTTTGAACTGCTGTTCGATGGCGACACCCGTCTTGCCAACACGGCTATCTCCACCATGTCATTTGCGCTCGGCAAAATCAACATGGAAGGTGCAACACAAGCGGGTTGGAACGTTGAAGCGCTGCAAGCACTCGGCATCCCCGTCCTACAAGCAATGACCAGCGGTATGACCCACGATCAGTGGCGATTATCGACCCGTGGCCTTTCGCCGCTCGACACGGCGATGAATGTCGCACTGCCTGAGTTTGACGGGCGAATTATAACTGTTCCCATTTCGTTTAAGGGGGATGGGAGCAAAAAACAAGGCGCAGGAAGCAAACAATATGTGCCCATTCCCGATCGGATTCGGCGGGTTGTAGGACAGGCGCAGCGGTTAGCAACTTTGCAGACGAAAACAAACGCTGACAAGACGGTTGCGCTTGTTTTGACCAATGCGCCAGGGAAGGCAAGCCGAATCGGCAATGCAGTCGGGCTAGATACACCTGCCAGTATTATCAATTTGCTGCATGAAATGGCGGCGCAAGGTTACGATGTGGGCGAGATTCCAGTCGATGGCGACACCTTGATTCACACGCTAATCGACCGCTGTAGTTATGACACCGATCTGATGACCGAGGTGCAAATCGCGCAGGCGGAGGGGTTGTCGCTTGATGACTACAAGGCACGTTTTGCCAACTTCCCTGAACGCAATCGGCGCGAAATGACGGCGCGTTGGAATGGTGCAACGAACGAAGCATACTTTTTTGACAACGCGCTAAAGTTTGCAGGGTTGCGCTTTGGCAATGTGTTTGTCGCGCTCCAGCCGCCGCGTGGCTATGGCATGGACCCGATCGCAATTTATCATCAGCCAGATTTGCCGCCGACACATCATTACGCGGCGTTTTATAGCTGGATCAAAGATGATTTAGGGGCGGATGTCATCATCCATATGGGCAAGCACGGCACATTGGAGTGGATGCCAGGCAAAGGGGTTGGCCTTTCACAAGAATGTTATCCTGATCTGTTCCAAGATGATTTACCACTGATTTATCCGTTCATCATCAATGATCCAGGCGAAGGCATGCAGGCAAAGCGGCGAGCGCATGCGGTGATTATCGATCATCTGATGCCGCCGATGACTTCGGCCGAAACTTACGGCGATCTCGAAGAACTGCAACAGCTCGTCGATCAATATTATCAGCTCGAAGCGCTTGACCCGACCAAACTGCCCGTTCTACAACAGCAAATTTGGGAAGTGATGCGTCGCGCCAATTTGGACGATGACCTGACCATCCTAAGCACCCAAAATCAGGGCGATGACCAGCATCCGTGGGACAGCACCCCCACAGAAGATGGTACGCCCGTCACGCTGGCCGAAATGAGCGGCAAAGATTTTGCCCATTTGATGGAGGACATCGATGGCTACCTCTGCGAAATTGGCACGCTGCAAATCCGTGACGGACTCTACACGCTTGGCAAACCAATCAAAGGGCAGCAGTTAACCGACACCGTGTTTGCACTCACCCGCCTGCCCAATCTCGATGTCCCGTCACTACGCGAGTCGATTGCAGCGCATCACGGGTGGGACTTGTCCGATCTGCTAGATTCGTTGGGATCCAAGTTTGAAACACCTGTCGATACAACCTTAATCACACACGCCGACGCGGTTGAGTTTATCGACGCAACGGCGAAACAGTTGTTGGCCGATCCAACTTCGGCCGAACTGCAACCCTTAGCAAACCGTGATTCGATCCAGCAGATCCTAGGCTTCATCAACAGCAAGATCGTCCCTGCCCTGCAAGAATCTGAGCAACAAGAAATTGCCCAAATTCTAGTTGGGCTACGCGGCGGATACGTGCCTGCGGGGCCAAGCGGGTCGCCCACACGCGGTATGGCGCACATTTTGCCAACAGGCCGCAACTTCTATGCGGTCGATCCGCGCGGCATTCCAAACCAAACGGCGTGGCGCGTCGGCGTCGCGTTGGCGGATGAACTGCTGGCGAAATATCTGCGTGAAGAGGGCAGCTACCCTGAGCGCGTTGGGTTGAGCATCTGGGGAACGAGCGCGATGCGAACGCATGGGGATGATTTGGCGGAGTGTTTTGCGTTGATGGGCGTTCGGCCGAAATATCAGCGTGAAAATCGCCGCATCATCGGCATCGAAGTGATTTCGCTCGAAGAACTTGGCCGCCCGCGCATCGACGTGCTGATGCGAATCTCAGGCTTTTTCCGCGACGCCTTCCCCCACCTCATTCAGCTTTTGGATGATGCGGTGCAGGTGGTTGCGGGGTTAGATGAGCCGCTGGAGATGAATTTTATTCGGAAGCATGTGTTGGAAGATTCGGCCGAAAACGCCGACCAGCACGGCGACACGCGCACCGCTTCCTATCGCATCTTTGGCAGCAAACCGGGCAGCTACGGCGCGGGTATCCTGCCGTTGATTGACGAGCAAAACTGGGAAAACGAGCATGATTTTGCCAAAGCTTATGTCAATTGGGGCGGCTACGCCTACTCTGGCAAAGAGTACGGCGTCGACATGCGCGACACGTTCAAACACATTTTGGCAGGTGTCAAAGTTGCCGTCAAAAATCAGGACAACCGCGAACACGATATTTTCGACAGCGACGACTATCTACAATATCACGGCGGCATGATCGCCTCGATTCGCGCCCTCTCAGGCAAACAGCCGCGTCAATTCTTTGGCGACAATGCCGACCCAGCGCGGGTCAAAGTGCGCGATCTCAAGGAAGAAGCTCGACGCGTATTCCGCAGTCGTGTCGTCAACCCGAAGTGGCTCGATTCGATTCGGCGACATGGGTACAAAGGTGGGCTTGAGCTGGCGGCGACGGTCGATTATCTGTTTGGCTACGATGCGACAAGCAACGTGCTGGCCGACTGGATGTATGAGCGCGTCACGGAAGCATATGTGTTTGATGACACAATGCGCGAATTTCTGGAGCAGTCAAATCCTTGGGCGCGACAAGCAATGACTGATCGCTTACTAGAGGCAATTGATCGTGGCCTTTGGGAAAATCCAGATCAAGAAACGCACGACAAATTACTTGCAGCCTCGCTGGAGGCAGAAGGCGTTCTGGAAGACAGATTATAATGCAAGCGATTTTAGGATTTACGATGAAGAATTTGTTTAGAAAAATGATCGGGCTGGGGGCGCTGCTGTTGCTGCTGTTTTCGGCCGAAATCACACACGCAGCCCCAGCCAAAATGCACGTCATGGAAGGCTTCTTATCGCCCACTTGGGCAATCTTCTGGTGGGTAGTCGCGCTACCGTTCTGGTGGATTGGTCTACAGCATGTACGCACCCTGCTCAGTGAAAAACCTGAACAGCGACTCTATCTCGGACTCGCTGGCGGGTTTATTTTTGTACTCAGCGCACTCAAAATCCCGTCTGTCACAGGCTCCAGCAGCCACCCAACAGGCACAGGCATGGGCGTGATGATGTTTGGCCCCTACGTGACCGCTATCCTCGGCACAATCGCGCTCATCTTTCAAGCACTGCTCGTTGCACATGGTGGGATCACAACGTTGGGGGCAAACGCTTTCAGCATGGCGATTGGTGGCCCTTTGGTCGCTTACTACCTAATTTGGAAACCGCTGCAAAACACGCCGTTGTATGTACGTGTTTTTCTGACCGCGTTTGTTGCCGATTTAGCAACTTATTTGATTACCACAACGCAGCTTTCGCTTGCCTTCCCAGACCCAACAAGCGGATTTGTTGGCTCGTGGTTAACGTTCGCGGGCATCTTTGCCATCACGCAGATTCCATTAGCCATTGGCGAAGGTATTTTGACGGTGCTAATTTACAACGCGCTGCTCTCATCGGGCGGCGAGGAAGTCGCACAACTGGGCGTGGGAGATTAACATGCAAACAGAACAATTTAACATTGGCACGATTTTAGCGGGCGTTCTCATCATCATCTTGCTGATGGTATACCCACTTATGACGGTAAAAAACACCGAATTTGGCGGCTCTGACGGGCTTGGCTCCGATACGGTTGCCGAAATTGCACCCAATTATGACTCTGAATGGGTTAGTAACATTTGGGAGCCACCTGGCGGCGAGACAGAAAGCATGTTGTTTGCGCTGCAAGCAACGGCGGGCGGCGTGCTGATTGGGTATGCGTTTGGGTATTTAAGAGGAAAAAAATCGGTCATCAGTCATCGGTGATCCGATTACCTTGCTTCAAACATGCGCATCATCGACCGTTATGCCTACAACAACACACTGCGGCTAATTGATCCAGCCTACAAAGTTGGGCTGGCTATGTTGGTCGTGCTGTTGTGTTTGGTGTTAAATCGGCCGATTTCGAGCCTGCTGGCGCTGGCGTGGATGGTTGGGCTGACGGTTGGGTTGGCGAAGATTCCGATGGGTGTTTTCGGCCGAATTCTTCTCGCCGAAACTACCTTTTTGCTGCTCACCACAATTGGCGTGGTCGTCAGCATCAGCATCCAACAGCCTGAACTGGTTTGGCAAACAAACGTTGGCTTTCTCTGGTTTTCAGCCTCACCCGACACACTGTTGCAAGGCGTTCAGCTTGTGACCCGTGCGTTAGGGGCGGCCTCCGCGCTCAATTTTCTTGCGCTTACGACGCCCCTAACCGACATTATCACGCTTTTGCAGCGCTGGAACGTTCCCACCTATTTGATCGACTTGATGACTGTCATGTACCGATTTATCTTCATCTTGCTCGACACGTTGGAACAAATGGTTGTCGCGCAGGAAAGCCGGTTAGGGTATCACGCTGGGTATCGACGCGGGATGAAAAATGCGGGACAGGTTGGAGCGCGGTTGTTCATCAACAGTTTTCAGCGCAGTCGTCAGCTTGAAACCGCATTAACCGCACGTGGTTACAACGGTGAACTGCACGTCCTTACGCCTGAGTACCACCCATTTCCGCATTACGCACTTTACCTACTGGGTATCTTGCTAACATTATCCGCAGCACGACTGTTAGTTACATGAATATTGAGCGACGAACTATACTTTTTTCATTCTTCATTCGATATTCTCCATTTCCTCCCTGTGCTTGAGTTCCACAACGTCACTTACACTTATACGGGCCATCAGACGCCTGCGCTCAATAATTGCTCGATTGCGTTGCCGAAGGGGCGCCGGATTGCGATTATCGGCCGAAATGGGTCAGGCAAATCAACGCTGTTTCTACACAGCAACGGCATCCTCAAACCGCAATCAGGCCAAATTCTGCTCGATGGCAAGCCGCTTAACTACAGTCGTAAAGGACTAAAGCAGCTTCGCCAAACGGTAGGCATCATATTCCAACAGGCCAGCAATCAGCTTTTTAGCGCCAATGTCGCGCAGGATATTAGCTTTGGGCCGCTCAATTTAGGGCTGGACGAAGCAGAGGTGCGTGATCGAGTTGCGGAAGTTGCAAAGCTGTGTGAGCTGGAAGGGCTGCTCGATCGGCCGACGCACGCGCTAAGCGGCGGGCAGCAGGCACGGGTTGCGCTTGCGGGCGTGCTTGCGATGCGGCCCGAAGTGCTGTTGATTGATGAGCCAACGGCAACGCTTGACCCACCCATGCGACGGCAGCTATTTTCTATTTTTGACGCACTGCATCAAAACGGCACGACGCTGATTTTGGCAACGCACGAAATAGAGATCGCGTTTCGTTGGGCAGACTATGTGGTTGTGCTAGATCAGGGGCGTGTGTTGTTGGCAGATTCGGCCGAAAATGTCCACAAAAACGAAGCCCTCCTGCGCAACATTGGCCTCTATGAACCTTGGCACACCATCTTCAACACCACCTCGTAAACGAGAGGCAGCTCAACGCAAAAAGGGCGCTTAAGCGCCCTTCTTATCCTGCCCCATGTCGTTCACGACATGGTCTACCAATACGATAAAACGGATAATATCCTATCCAGCGAGCCGGCGGTCAATGTCGCGAATGATTGTAACGCGATTTGCGTTTGCCTCTTCATAAGCTTTCACTGCCGCCAGTTGCTCGCTGGTCATCTCTTCCAATTGCCCTAACACATCCCGTGCTGTTAAGTTGGCATAGCCCTCGAAAGGAGCGGCTACTACCTCAATAACTTCTTCAACAACCTCAACAACCGCTTCTTTAGCTTCTACAGCCATCTCAACGACATTCTCAGTCACAGGAACCTCTTCCATGACGACTGTTTCTGAACGACCAAGCGTTTCTTTGATGCGTAGTTCGATGCTGTCAAAGTGCTCTTTTGCTTCGCTGCGAATCTGTTCGGTGCGGTCAAGTGCAACACCTTCGACCTTTTCGCCACGTTCAACTGCTTCTTCAAACAGACTTGCTGCGCGTTCCCCTGCATCATCTACAAACGAATCAAAGTTCTTGGTGAGTGACTTAACATTATCGTAAGCCAAAGCGAATAAACCGAGGTTGGCAAGCATCGCTTTGCGTGCTGTTGTGCGTGCGTCTTCGATTGCTGGGCCAAAGTTAGCGTTTGCTGTTTCAACAGCATCGTTGACAATTGTTTCAAATTTGTTTTGTAGTGTTGTAGCCATTTTGATGCTCCAATCCCTGAAGGGATAGTTTGTTTTGGTTAATCAGCACTTTGCTTTATTATGACGCAGCGCGTTATGAATGAAATAATAGCATGAGAAGGGTGATTGTCAATAATATTTTGACGCAGCGCGTCACGAGTGCATAATTTCTTATCTTCTGTTTATTGAACACAAAAGCAAAAAAAGTCAGAGTTGACTGTTTTTCGACTCTCGCTATACTTTGCCAATGCAACAACGCAGTGTAGAGACGCGACAGCTTCTAATGGAAGCAACAATCGATTGTATTCGAGAAATGGGGTATCACCGCGCCTCAACAAATGAAATTGTGCGTCGGGCAGGGTTGTCTCGCGGGGCGATGCTGCACCATTATCCAACAAAGCATGATTTGTTGGTTGCGGCGTTTGCTTGGGTGCATGAGGAAATTTCGGCCGATATTGAAACCCTCTTTCGCGACGCACAAGCAAACAACATCCACTGGATCGACCTGCTCGATGAGATCATGGCCCGCTACTTTCAGGGTCGCTCATGGGAGGCGTTTGTCGAGATTATTGTCGCAGCACGCACGGAGTCAGCGCTTCGAGAACAACTTCGGCCGATTGTGCGCGACTATTACGACCATATCGACCGCGTATGGCAAACCTATTTCACCACAGAAATCGTCGGCATTGACGTTGCAAACCTGATCAACCTCTCCCTATGCGTTGTGCGCGGCATGGCGTTCCAGATGTTGATCCGCGACGACCCACTCTATTACGACGACATGATGCGTCAGTGGAAAGCGATGATCGCCCCACTGATCAAAAGTAATTTCACACCCTCAGAAGAATCCCCACAACCGCACATTAGCAGCGTTTCTTCTGGAAGTATCAAAATGTAAGCGCTTTTCAGGATTTCAGCGAAGGAAAGAAAACACCTGAGCGCCTGAGAACCTAGCTAGGAGTTCACGATGGGACGTAGAAGAAGACGTAGAAATCGAGACGCAGGACCAGCAGCAGATGTTGTACAAAAGATTGTTCAACCGCTGTGGAATATGCCCCCCTACGAGATTGCAACCGAACAACAGCTTGACCTCGTCCACGAAAAAACGATGCAGATATTGGAGCAGGCTGGCATCGCATTTTATGATGACGAATCGTGCGCCTTGTTGCGAGCACATGGCGTTGATGTTGATGACGAACAAGTGGCGCGTTTTGATCGCGGGCTGGTGATGGAATATCTTGCCAAAGCGCCCGCATCATTTACATGGTCAGCACGCAACCCTGCCAACGATGTCCAAATGGGCGATAACCACGTTGTGTTTGCACCCGTTGTGGGACCTCCCTTTGTTCAAGATATGGAGCGCGGGCGGCGAGATGGCGTTCATCAGGATTTAATCAACTTCCTCAAACTCAACCAGATGTCGCCCTATTTGCACTGTCAAGGGGCTGAAATCTGCGTGTCAGGCGATGTTCCCATCGAATATCGACACCTTGAGCTTCTGCACGCGCACTTTGTTTATGGCGACAAACCGATGATGGGCATTTACCACACGGGACCCATCGCCCAGGATGCGGTTGACCTCGGCAAAGTCGTTTACGGCGAAGAAGCGTTCATGTCAAAACATTATTATCATGGCGTCGTCAACGTCAGCAGCCCGCGTCGCTTAGACGACCGCATGCTCGGTTTGATGTTCGCCTATGGTCGTGCAAACCAGATTATTGACGTCACCCCGTTTATTTTGTCGGGTGCAATGGGTCCAACCTCAATTTTAGGAACGGTTGCGCAGTTGAATGCCGAGGCGCTGGCTGGCATCGTTTTTATGCAGATGATTCGGCCGGGCGTTCCCTGCGTCTATGGCTCATTCCAAGCGGTCATCGATTTACAAAGCGGTGCGCCCGTGTTTGGTGCGCCAGAAAGTCAGTTGGCACTTTATTTGAGCGGTCAGTTGGCGCGTCGCTACAACATTCCGTTTCGTGCGGCAGGGGCGTATGCGAGCAGTAAAATTCCTGACGCGCAGGCGGCCTATGAAAGCGTCATGGCGATGTTTCCGAGTATGTTGGTTCGGCCGAATTTCATTCTCCACGCGGCGGGCTGGCTAGAAGCAGGCCTAACCGCTGGCTATGAAAAATTTGTTCTCGACTGTGAAATGCTCGGCATGTACCAACGCTACATGCAAAACGTGAGCTGGGACGATGACGAATGGGCGATGGATGCGATTCTGAATGAAGTGCCGCCAGGGGGTCACCATCTGGGAACAGCACACACGATGCGCCACTACAAAAAAGCGTTTTATCGTGCCGATCTGTTTGACTACGATTCGGCCGAAGCATGGCAAGCCAACGGCAGCCGCGACGCCATCACCCGCGCCAACGCCAAATACAAACAAATCCTGCGCGACTACAAACAACCATCGTTTGACCCCGACAAAGAAGCCGCCATCCGCGCCTTCATCGACCAACGCAAACGCAAACTAAATATGTAGTAGTCGACGACTCTATTTCGTATCCCCCTTGTTCGTGTAAATTTGAGAGAGCAAAGTCATGAGTAAGAAAGCAAGATTAGTCATTATTGGAGCAGGGATCGTCGGGACGGCGACCGCTTATCATTTGGCCCAAATGGGCTGGCGCGATATTGTGATTGTGGATAAGGGCCAGTTGCCGCACAACGATGGCTCAACGAGTCACGCGCCTGGCGGTGTTGTGGCCGCTAGCCATAGCAAAATCATGAGCATCTATGGGCAATATACGTCCCATTTTCTGCGCTCGCTGCATGAGCAATACCCCAATCCCGAACAAAATATGTACAACGGCGTTGGCGGATTGGAGTTGGCGCGAACCGCAGCACGGATGCAGGATCTGATTCGTTTGCAAGGCACGTGCAAGGCGTTTGGCGTTGAAACACACCTTTTGACGCCGCAAGAAACGGCCGAACGACAACCCTTTCTAAACGTGGATGCACTCGCGGGTTCGCTGTTTGTACCAGACACGGCAATTATCAAAGGGACGCTTGCGATCGACACGCTGCTCAAAGCAACGCAGGCTTTGACCAATTTAGAAGTCATCCCATTCACCTATGTCACCAACATTGAGCTAAAAAATGGACGGGTGCATGCTGTCTTGACGGACAATCCCGATGTGCCACGCATCGAGACTGAAATGGCGTTGCTGGCGACCAATATCTGGTCATCCGCGCTGAGCGACACAATTGGCATCCCGACACCATTGATGGCGTTTGAACATCAATACGCCATCACCAACCCGCTTGCAAGCATGCGCCAATTTGATCGCAGCGAGAAAGATCAGGAAATCATCTATCCAACCGCCCGTGATGTCGATCGCGCACTTTATTATCGTCAACATTGGGACAGCTTTGGCATTGGCAGTTATTACCACAAGCCGCTTGCCGTTTCGCCACACGATCTGACCCGTGAACAAAATGCGATGCATCCGTTTACCCCAGAAGATTTTGTTGATGCGCGTCGCATGGCGGAACAGATGTTGCCGATTGCCCAAGGCGCAACAATGGCGACAAAATTCAACGGCATGTTTGCGTTTTCGGTGGACGGTATGCCGATTATGGGTGAGTCAAAAGTGTCTGGATTTTGGACAGCGGTTGCATCGTGGATATCGCATTCGGCCGGCGTTGCACGCAGCATGGCCGAATGGATGACCCATGGCGACACCGAACTCGACATGCGACAGGTCAACATCAACCGCTTCCAGCCGCACGCCACCACACAAAAGTACATTTCAACCGTCACCAAAAAGAACTATCGCGAACTATACGACATTAGCCACCCGCGCAAACCCATCAGCGAACCGCGCAACATTCGACTCACGCCGTTTTATGCACGGCATCAGGCAATGGGGACCAGTTTCACAGCATTTGCAGGGCTGGAATTACCAAACTGGTTCGAGGAAAACGGCCGGCTAGTCGAAAAATATGCCGAACAGATTCCTGAACGCTCGGGCTGGGGTGCGCAAGCTTGGTCACCAATCATGGCGGCAGAACATCTCGAAGTGCGTCGCAACGTTGGCATGTTCGACCTAACGGGCCTGTCAATTATTGCGGTCAGCGGCACAAACGCGCTAAGTTTCGCCAATCGGCTCTGCACCAATCAAATCGATGTTCCTGTTGGCGAAGTCGTTTACACCTGCTGGCTCACGCCCAAAGGTGGCATCAAGCGCGATTTGGCGGTGGTACGACTTGGCGCAGATTCATTTTGGATGTTTGTTGGCGAAGGCACGCTGCCGCAGGATTTGGATTGGGTGGAACGGCAGATGCCGCAGGATGGGTCTGTGGTTGTGCGCGATATTTCGGCCGAATATTCAGCCATCGGCGTCTGGGGTCCCAATGCCCGCAACGTCGTCACAAAAACAACGCCTAACGACCTATCAAACAACGCATTTCCCTACTACACCGCCCAATGGATCGAAATCGGTATGGCCCGCGTCTTAGCCATGCGAATTTCCTACGCTGGCGAACTCGGCTGGGAATTCCACGTCCCAATCGACAGCAGTCTACACGTTTGGGATAAGCTTTGGGCAGCAGGGCGTGAGTTCGACATGATTCTTGGCGGCATGGGTGCGTTTGACTCATTGCGTCTAGAAAAAGGGTATCGACTGTGGGGCGGCGATATTCACACCGAATACAATCTCTATGAAGCGGGGATGCGCTGGACGGCGAAGCTGAAAAAGGACGGCGGCTTTATTGGCCTCGATGCGACCCGTGCTGCGAAGAAAAAAGGGATCAAAAAGAAGCTTTGTTGTCTGACGCTTGACGATCGCAACGGGGTCTTGTTTGGCGGGGAGGCTGTGTTTAGCGGCGAACAGTGTTTAGGCTATGTGACTTCTGCAAACTTTGGTTACAGTGTGGGCAAGTATATTGCGTACGCTTATTTGCCGAGTGCATTTTCGGCCGAAAACACCCCCCTCTCCATCGAGTACTTCGGCCAACGCTTCACAGCAAAGATCGCCAAAGAACCGCTATTCGACCCTAAAATGACGCGCATGAAATCATAAACTAGAAAAATAGACCGGCGCCAAGTCCAAACGAATAATCGAACTAAATACCTATTGACTCAACAGACCCCAAATACGCTATGATGAGTATTTTGGGGAGTTGTCAGTTATGGAACCTGTTTTATTTTCATTGGCAGTTGGACTAAACATCCTTGGTGCAACGCTGTTACTCTCAGTGTTGTCTATTATTCTTTGGCTATCGTGGCGGGCGCGTATCAATCGTTTACTAGCTTTGTATGTTGGCATTTGCCTCATCTGGAGCTTGAGCGCACTGACAGCCCGCCTTGTCATGACCTCTAACGTCTTTAACGTCGTTAATGGCGTTCCCTTTCTGCTCGTCTACATTATTCTCATCGCCATTGCTGGCAACAGCCCTTTTCTATTTGCATTTGTCGTTGAATACATCGGTTTATGGCATGATAAACGGTTGCAAATAGCCCGTTGGGTAGCTTTTGCACTCAATAGCTTGGTGACCGTCATTTTCTGGGTTGCGCCGAACATGTTAGTCGAAGGGTACGGCGTGACGCCAATTGGCATGATTACAATTGAGCCTCAACCAATTGCCCTGCCAATTTTGGGTGCTAGCTACTTTTTATGGTACGGCTATTCCATTTATCTATTATGGAAGCACAGTTGGCCTCGCGGAAAATGGATTGCTTTGGGTGCATCTGCTATTGCAATCAGCTTAGCCTTTGAAATCGTTAGCAGCATTAGCGACATCTTACCTATCTCAATCGTACTGGCAGGTATCGGTTCCGCTGCCTTTGCTTACACCATCCTGCAAGATACTGTTTTTAACCCTCTAAAACGCAAGAATAAGGAGCTACAACAATCTCGCAAAGAGCTAGAACAAGTCTTAACGACAATCCCTGGCGCAGTGTTCATCTCTAACCTACAAGGCAAAATTCTGTGGGCAAATGCAGAGTCAGCGCAAATTTTAGGCATCGAGCATGACGAGTTATTACAACAGAATGTGTTCAAGTTCTACGCAAGTTCGGCCTTGCAATCTGATGTTGGGGAAAAGCTCAGAAACATGGACCGCATCGACAAACACGAGATCCAATTCCTCACGCATGCGGGTGACGCAAGATGGGGTCGCCTCGACGTAGTGAACACACAGTATCAGGGAACGGCCGCCCAGCTTGGGATTATGCAGGATATTCATGAGCAAAAGCAGGCGCAAGAATCGCTCCAATCGATGCAAAAGTGGGAAAGTCTTGCGCTACTAGCTGGTGGGATCGCGCATGATTTCAATAATTTGCTTGTTGCGATGCTAGGGCAGGCGTCGATCGCTAAGATCAAAATTGGAGAGGCGCATCCTGGCTATCGTCATGTGAAAAAAGTGGAGCAGGCGGCCGTGCGTGCGTCAAAGTTAACCAACCAGATGCTAGCCTACTCTGGGCGTGGTCAGTTTGAAATTCGGCCGATTCAGCTCAATACCCTTGTCGCGGACAGCTTCCACCTACTTGAAGCATCGATCACCAAATCGGTCGAGCTACGCACCAATTTCTACAAACCGCTCCCCTACATCGAAGCGGACACAGCCCAAATGCAGCAGGTGTTTATGAACCTGATTATCAACGCCTCCCAAGCGATTGGCGATCAACCCGGCTACATTGAAGTTGTCACAAGTGTGTGTGAACTGACTGAAGACCACACCGAAGGATGGCACTTTACAGGCGAAACCTTAGCCCCAGGCCGCTATGTCACCATCGAAATTCAAGACAGCGGCAAAGGAATCGATGAAGCTACGTTGCAATCGATTTTCGATCCGTTCTTTACCACAAAAGCCTCTGGATCTGGGCTTGGGCTGGCCGCTGTGCTTGGCATCGTGCGTGGACACAAAGGTGGGATTCAGGTTTTCAGCGAACTGGGTCAAGGCACATTGTTCCGACTGCTGTTGCCAGCGGCGAATTGTGACGTCAAGCCCGTTATGCCCGTTTCGGCCGAAACTCAATTATCGCCATCCATTTCAAAAAAAGTGCTCATCATTGACGACGAACCCGCCGTGACCGAGGTTGTCCAAGACATTTTGGAAGCAGAAGGCATCCCCGCAATGATCGCGCACGGTGGTGCAGAAGGAATCGACCTTTATCGCACACAACAGGCCTCCATCGCGCTGGTTCTGCTCGATCTGTCGATGCCAGGGCTGAATGGCGAGGACGTTTTTAACGCGATTCACAAAATTAACCCCAACGTGCGCGTTATCTTGTCATCTGGCTACAGCCAACTCGAAGCAACCCGCCACTTTATTGGACGCGACTTAGCCGGATTTATTCAAAAGCCATATGACTATGAAACGTTGCTAAAAAACGTCTCTCCATATCTTTCAAATACAACCTAAGTCAGTGAATTTTTTGCGCCAAGCATCAAAATAGCCGCGAGTCAAAAACAAATCCGCTATATCATTCTCCAGATTTTGTTCAGCAAGCAGCATACACAAAAGTCGTTGACCGTGTAATTCGCTTATGCTACTATTTTATAGAGTTGCACATAACAGAACTGTTCCATCTAGTGGAACGCACTGGTTCTGTATGGCAACATGCGATAGCTAACACGAAAAGTGGAGAATTGAATGTCAAACGAACCAATCAAAACCCGCCGCGAGGGTGGCATTTTGGAAGTAACGATCGATCGGCCGAAAGCGAACGCGATCGACCTTAAAACAAGCCGCATCATGGGCAAGATATTCGCAGAATTTCGCGATGACCCAACGCTGCGCGTCGCCATTTTACGCGCGGCAGGCGAGAAGTTTTTCTGTCCCGGCTGGGATTTGAAAGCGGCGGCGGCAGGCGATGAAGTCGATGGCGACTACGGCATTGGCGGGTTTGGCGGGCTGCAAGAGCTAGGCAATTTAAACAAGCCTGTTATCTGTGCCGTCAACGGCATTTGCTGTGGTGGCGGGCTAGAGATTGCGCTCTCCTGCGATCTCATTCTGGCGTCCAACAACGCCTCATTTGCTCTCCCAGAAATCCGTTCGGGCACGGTTGCCGACGCCGCATCTGTCAAACTCCCCAAACGCATCCCCTATCATGTAGCAATGGATCTACTCCTCACAGGCCGCTGGTTCGACGCAGAGGAAGCGTTGCGCTGGGGTTTACTACGCGAGATCACCACACCTGAAAATCTGCTTGAGAAAGCATGGGAGCTTGCTCGCCTACTTGAAAGCGGCCCCCCACTCGTTCAAGCTGCAATCAAAGAGATCGTGCGCGAAGCAGAAGACATGAAGTTCCAAGATGCACTCAACCGCATCACCAAGCGCCAATTCCGCACCGTTGACATCCTTTACGGCAGCGAAGACAACCTCGAAGGCGCACGCGCCTTTGCCGAGAAACGCGATCCCGTCTGGAAAGGACGTTAGTTTAGACCAGCAGTAGAATTAAATTATAGGTGTGTTTCATTTAAGTAAAGAACGCTGGCTGAGCCTGTCGAAGCCTGAGCGACACGCCGCTGCAACTTCG
>JBMZDF010000053.1:0-18869 GCA_049614105.1 Promineifilaceae bacterium (SeqCode) | reverse complement strand
CAAACCTATCAACCAGATAGCGGCTCAATTGATGATGAAAATCACGCCGCTGGTTTGCAATCTTTTCGTGAGTGACAGCTACAACGTGCCGCGCTTTGTTTCGCTTGTTGGAGCCTTTTTTCTTACGACTTAATTGCCTCTGGCGAAGCTTCAACCGTCGCAAGTTGCTTTTCAGCATCCTTGGATTGTTGATTTTCTCACCCGTGGAGAGCGTCGCAAAGTGCGTGATACCCAAGTCAATACCAACAGCGTCGGGCAATGGCTCCCATTGCGCTTGCTCCCATTCGCAAAGGTTTGTGATGTACTGCTGTACAACTGCTATTGGCTTTGCCAATTCTATTCATGTATTTTACCTTAAAATAACAGACATGAACATAAGAGCTAATGCTAAAGCATTGTTTCCCTTTGGGGAAACCGAGAAGCCCTTATATCCCCAATTTCAAAAAAGGGGTTTTACGGGCTTTCCCATAACGAATGATGAATGAAGCACAAAAGCACAGCCCTTCTATTCTTTCATTCTTCATTCAACATTCACTCTTTCTCAGAGCAATGCTTTACGGAAGTTGAGCAGTTTATTCTCGATCTCGTCCCATTCTTGCTCAGGGGTCGAGCCAGGGACGATGCCAGCGCCAGAGTAGACGGTTAATTTGTTTCCATGAACAAGGCCAGAGCGAATGGCGACGCAAAATTCGGCCGAATCTCTGCCCACCCAACCAACAGGCCCCGCATACCAGCCACGCTCAAACGGCTCCAACTCGCGCAACATCCGCAGCGCCACCTCACGCGGAAACCCGCCCACCGCAGGCGTAGGGTGCAGCAAACTCATGATGTCTGCATCGCCAACACCCTCAGTCAAACGGCCTTCAACACGATTGTACAAATGCTGTAGCTGCGCCAGTTTCAACACGTGCGTCGTGCCAGCAACCTGCACGTCATCACATAATTCCTCAAACTCATCAACAATGCTGTCAAGCACAAGCTGATGTTCATGTCGCTCTTTTTTGCTGTAAAACAGATCATCTTCAAGCGCTTGATCTTCTTCTGGCGTTGCACCACGCTTGCGCGTTCCTGCCAGTGCATCGCTGAAAACGTTGACGCCTTCGCGCTGGTACAGTCGTTCGGGCGATGCGCCGATATAGCCTTGATTATCATCAATCTGATAGCAAAAGTGGAAGGAGGCGGGCGTTACCTTTTGGAGCATCTGCAAAATTTGCATTGGCTCCATATCAGCGTCTGCATCAACAGTGACCTTGCGTGCCATGACGACCTTGTGGGCATCGCCTCGCTCGAATGCGTCAAGGGCCGCATTGATGTTGTAATTCCAGCGCTTGCGATCAGGATAATCGACGCGGTGCAATGGTTTTGGCACCGTTTCGTCAAGCGCAGGATCGTCAAAACGTAGATAGTTTAGCTCGCGCAAAATGCGTTCGGCCGATTCGTCAGCATGAAAGTTACAGGCAAAATAGGTTTCGTCGCCTGTCTTGAGGAGTTCAAAGCGCGGCAGCGTAAAATGATAGTCGCCATATCTCTCCCAAATCGACTCATCGGCGCAGGTTGGGTCAAAACGCAGCCCGCCATAGAAGCGCATGTGTGGATAATCGGCCGAAATCACCGCATGCATCTGATCAAACAACTGCTGCATCGACTGATCAACGATTTCCCAAGAAGGATGTCTCACCAAATACGCCACCCCAACCCCAACAACTTCAACCGTATCGAGACGGTCTGACCAGTAGACCTTTTGCGCCTGCGGCTGTTGACGCAGCCAACGCAACAAATCAGATGTGGTTGCCTGCACTTCGAGCCGTACCCATCCGTCAGCGGTGGGGGCATCAAAAAAACGGCGCAGCGCTGCCGCCATTTTTGCGTTTGGATCAGTGTGTTGTTCGTTAATTTTAGGAAGCTTCAACGTAGTACTCATGTTATTTCCACGCTTCTGATAGTTGCGGCACGATCGATTTTGCCCGTTGGTGTCTCTGCAAATTGGTTGAGCACGTACAGTTCACGGGGTCGTTCATATTTTGTCAGCCCATCGGCCGATGCAAGCAACGTCTCAAGATCAAGCTGCAAATTCCTGCCCTCAACAAATGCCGTGACCCGTTCGCCCAGTTTGGCATCGGGCAACCCTGTCACAAAAATCCTCTGTCCAGGCAGCAGCTTTTGCAGCACCGTTTCAACTTTTTCGGCCTGCACTTTGACCCCGCCACTGTTGATCACGTTATCAATTCGGCCAAGCCAGAGAAACGTGCCGTCTGGTTGAAATGCAACTCGATCATTGGTCGTAATTAGCTGCTGGGCCGTAACAGGGCCACAAATTTGCAGACAGCCACGCGCATCCAAGCTGAGGTCAACGGTTGGCTGTGGGACAAATGAATCGCTGGCTTGCGCTCCGTTCAAACGTCGCAGCGCCACATGGCTCACCGTTTCGGTCATGCCATACGTGTGATAAACAGCGGCATCAACTGTTTGCAGCGCGTCAACCAAGCTTGGCGACACGGGTGCGCCGCCAACCAAGACCGCTTTCATGCGATTGAGCGCCTGACGTTCGGCCGCATTGTTCAAAGTTGCCTGCACCTGTAGCGGGACGATAGCGGTAAACTCAACCTGTTTATCGACAATATGCTGCAAAGGGTTGCTTGTTGGCTCAATAATGTCGAGCCGAAGCCCCAGTTCAAAGCCGCGCACAAGCATCATAATCCCAGCAATGTAGGCGGTATTGAGACAAACTAACGCCCGATCGCCTGAAACCAGTCCGACCGCTTGCCCTGTCAAACGGGCGCTTGCGATCATTTGGTCGCGATACAGTTTGATCCGTTTTGGTTTTCCAGTGGAGCCAGAGGTTTGGGTGGTGAAGGTCTGTTCGCCTTGCAGCCAGCGTTGGCAAAAAGTTAGGGTTTGGCGGGTGTAGGGGGTGATTTCGGCCGAATTCCGATCAAATTGATCGCGAATCCATGCGTATCGGTAAGCAAGCCCTTCGCAAGTTAAAATAGACATGAGATCTATCACTATTAATTGTATCGGCCCGATATATATCAGGTCGATATATATCTAGCGGATACGTTCAAAACGTTTAGAATATTTTGAAACTTCGTTTGTGCATTTTATCACAAGCAAAGTGGCAAAGCTACCGTCTAGGAAAGACATAAAATTTGCGGCTAGGCAAAATGTCCCACAATGCAATAAAGGTGTTATACTCTTCTACAGATTCCTGCAAAGGAGTACGCAAGTTCCTGCAAAGGAACATAAAACCCTGTTTTGAATATTTCAATCTGAAAACCCGACTTATTTTGTCGGGTTCTTTTTTGTCAGCAGCCAGACTCCAAAGTGAATTGAGTACATTAACGTGCTTCACGAGTCCGACTGCCGCCCTGGACGTATTCAATTCACAATTGAGAATGGTTTCGATAGCTAGGCGAGCAATTGCCTAGTTCTGAATATTTGATATGCGGTCAGTTGACTAACTATCAAATACTGAATACCCTGCTTCTTCACCGTTCTCACTGGAGTTCTGATGACAACTGAATTTGAAAGTCTAAACCTGCGCCCACAAGTGGTGCAGACTGTAGCTGAACTTGGCTACAAAACCCCTACCCCTATCCAAGCCGCCGTTATTCCGCTTTTGCTGACAGGTGAAGACGTGATTGGTCAAGCGCAAACAGGCACTGGTAAAACGGCCGCATTCGCGCTTCCCGTTATCAACAACCTGCAACCCAATCAAAATCATGTTCAAGCGTTGGTCGTTGCACCAACACGCGAACTCGCGATGCAGGTTTCAAATGCGATGTTTGAATACGGCAAAAATTCGC
This sequence comes from Promineifilaceae bacterium (SeqCode), assembly GCA_049614105.1. Lineage (GTDB taxonomy): Bacteria > Chloroflexota > Anaerolineae > Promineifilales > Promineifilaceae > CALECP01. The sequence goes on along the minus strand of JBMZDF010000053.1, from coordinate 15,063 downwards.
GTGTCCGCGTGCTGCCTGTGTACGGTGGGACGTCTTATGATGGTCAGATTCGCCGCATTCGGAAAGGGGTTGACATTATTGTCGGAACACCAGGCCGTATGCTCGACCTAATCCGACGCGGCACGCTCGATCTGAGCCGTGTATCAACCGTTGTGCTTGATGAAGCAGACGAAATGTTGAGCATGGGCTTTGTGGAAGACATCGAGGCAATTTTGAGCGAAACGCCAGAAGATCGCCAAACGGCGCTTTTCTCAGCAACCTTGCCCAATCGCATTCGCCAGCTTGCTGAAAATTACATGACCGATCCAGAGGTTGTGCGGATTGAGCGCAAAGCGTTAACGGTTGATTCTGTGACGCAGAGCTACATTTTGCTGAACGAGCGTGACAAGTTCAATGGTTTAACGCGCCTGTTTGAGATGGAAGAGATCAACAGCGCGATTGTGTTTGCAAAGACGCGCGTTGGGACGGATGAACTGGCAAATGCGTTGAATTCGCGTGGATTTTCGGCCGAATCACTCAACGGTGATCTCAGTCAAGATGCCCGCACCCGCGCTCTCAACCGCTTCAAGGATCATCAAACCCAAGTGTTGGTTGCAACCGATGTGGCGGCACGTGGGCTTGATATTGATGACATTTCGCATGTGTTCAACTTTGATCTACCGCTTGATCCAGAGGTGTATGTGCATCGCATCGGCCGAACGGGTCGCGCAGGTCGCACGGGTATCGCCATTTCATTGGTAACACCACGTGACAAACGCCTACTCTATCGCATCGAGCAATACAGCAAACAGCGCATTCAGCAAATTGAACTGCCAACCACGGATGCTATCAAGGCAAAACGCGAGGAACTGCTGCTCACCAAAATGAACGTCTGGCTCAAGCGCGGACGCTGCAAACGTGAGCGCGTGCTTGTGACCGAGCTAATGGAGCAAGGACATGATCTGCACGAAATCGCGGCAATCGCTCTAAAAATGGCGCGTGCTGGCGAGAAAAGCCGTCCTATCCCAGAAATTGGGGCTGTCCGTGATGATCGCCGCTATGGCGGTCGCGACCGTCGCGATAATCGTCGCCGTGGGGACAACCGCCGTGGAGACAGTGGGCCACGCCGCAACGAACGACGTTCACGTGGGCCGCGCCGTCAGGAAGAAGGGATGGTGCAGCTTGCGATTAATCGTGGGAAGTCGTTCGGAATTCGGCCGAATGACGTAGTCGGCACAATCGCCTATCATGCCGACATCCCAGGGCGCGTTCTAGGCCGCATCAGCATCCACGAAAACCGCACCCTCGTTGACGTACCCCAAGAATTTGTCGAGAAAGTGCTCTCAAAACAAGGCAACTACCAAATTCACCGCGAAAACGTCGAAATCGTCGTCGCCTAATCTATATTGAACAGACTCAACCGTCTGTTCAAAACCGTTAGGAAAACGTTGACTTGAAAAAACCTTGTCAACGTTTTCCCAGCCCTGTTCCCCGCTTTACAGTTTCCATTGCGTAAATTTTTCATCAATTCTATACTTCAGCCCGTGCAGTAAACACCCTCCAGTAATTGGGACTAAAACGGCGCACCTGCATTGTAAATCCATACTTGACACCCTCCCCTGCATACCTACATACCAAGTTGGAACCTGCGCCACAAACGTACACAAAGCACGTGGTCAGACCTGTTTTGATAAACACACTTGACTGCAAACTAAAGCAAAAAGGGATCGTGTATTATGTTCAAAAAGCTCTTTGGAAATTTTTTCCAATCCTCTACACCTGAGAAAAAACCCACACCAAGCGTAAAACAGCCACCAAAAGCCCCACCACCCCCTGTCAAGAAAGTGCCGATTGTTCTACCTAAATACAATCCCTATCCGCATAAAGACAAGGTGGCATTACAAATAAAAGAGCTATACGACGAAGGGTACATGAAAAAGATTTGTTCCCTTCTGGAAGCAATGGACGGAGGGGATGAGTGGAATCGCCGCACAGACTATTTGCACTACTTGGGCACAATCGCGGACAGAGAAATGGTAGAGCAAGCGCCCGATACAGCCACAGGTGAACAAATTCGCGGGTATCATGCAATTGAATGGGCATGGCAAGCGCGTGGGGGCGGCACGGCCGATACAGTAGAAGACGGTGGTTGGGCTAAGTTTTATAATCGTTTAGAGCTAGCGCAAGAGCATCTGTTAAATGCAGCCTCACTCGACACCAACGACCCTTGCTCATACCCAGCACTTATTTCAACCCAACAGGGCACTGGCGACCCCGTTAACCCCTTGGTTCAATCCTATTTCGATGAAGGCATGTCACGTTATCCTTGTCTTGTTGACCTACATCGGCAAAATATGGGCCGACTTGTCAAAAAATGGGGCGGGTCGCATGATTTAGCTCGGCAGTCAGCCCAAGTTGCGGTTGATGCAGCCACCCCTAGACATCCCGTCGCTGGAATGTGGTTTGCCGCCTTGATCGAAGAATGGTTCTATCACAAATCGTTTTCTGATGCTGATGATCATCTTGAGGTCGCACGTCAATTTCGTTTAGACAAGGACAGACGAAAAGAAGCTATCGCCATTTATGCACGCATTGCAGGCCATGCAGACAATACAGCGGTCAGTGAGATCAATGAACTGTGGGAAATTTCGATCCATAACTCAATCGGTGCTTGGTTCTATTTGAGCAACGTCGAGAAGATTCTGGCCCATGAGCTTAAACTGTTAGACGGTCGGATTAAACAAGTTCCGTGGGTTTGGATCAAACCAGCAAGCGTCACAACCTATGAAGGAATTATTCGCAATGCTTACAAACAGGCTCGCCTGATCACTTGAGTTATTTCTGATACAGAAGCTCTAATCATACCAAGTGAAAAGTGACGTAAATCCTGTTGCTTTTCACTTGGCACTTTCCTCTTATCGTGCCGCCGCTTGATGATTTGCAAAGCCAATTAGACGTTTTACGCCTACGGATCGGATTGTATGGTAGAAACCTGCTGTTGAAACTGCTAAAATTCGCAACTGGCAGGTGGATTTCATTCCCCCAATAGAAAGTTCCCAAAGGAAGACCGATGCAGTTAACTGACATTTTGGCTGAAATGGTGCGCAACGCAATTGCGAACGCACAAACGGCAGGCACGCTGCCCCCATTTGAAATTCCCGACATTGCGATTGAACGCCCGCGTGATATGACGCATGGCGATTATGCAACAACGATGGCGCTGCGTATGGCGAAGCTGGCGCGTATGAGGCCGCGTTCGATTGCAGAAGCGATTGTTGCTCATGCGGAAACGCCTGAGCAGGTGAGCGAGATGAGCATCGCGGGGCCTGGGTTTATCAATATTCGACTGTCGCAAACGTATATTCAGCAGTTGGTTGAAAAGATTTTACTGTATGGGTCTGATTTCGGCCGAATCACCACAGGCGACGGCAAACGCGCCCAGGTCGAGTGCGTCAGCGCCAACCCAACTGGTCCGATCACCATCGGCCGAACCCGTGGCGGCATCATTGGCGACACACTGGCGCGACTGATGCGAGCAGCAGGCTACGAAGTCGAACTCGAATATTATTACAACGATGCTGGTCGTCAAATCGACATGCTTGGGCAAGCGTGCAAAATCCGCTATCTACAGGCGCTTGGACAAACGGCCGAACTCAGTGCAGACCACTACCAAGGTGAATATCTTGTCGATATTGCGGGCGACCTGTTCAAAGAACACGGCGACAGTTTAGTCGATCAACCAAGTGATTACTTTGCAACTATTGCAAAGGGAATTATCAGCAAGCAACAAAAGGCCAGCCTGCATCGTATCGGCATTGTCCACGACACCTACTTCAACGAATCATCGATTCACGAGGACGGGCGGCTTGATGAGGCGCTTAAACAGCTTGAGGAAAACGGCTATATCTATCAAGCAGATGATGCGTGGTGGCTCAAAACAACCGCATTTGGTGACGAAAAGGATCGCGTCGCCATTCGCTCAACAGATGGCACAACAACGTATCGGATGAATGATATTGTGTATCATCGGGACAAAGCGATGCGTCAGTTTGATGTTGTGGTTGATATTTTCGGCTCCGATCATCATGAATTGGCAAAAGAGGTCAAAATCGGCGTGCAGATGCTTGGTTATGACGTCAGCTTTGTTCACACGCTGATCCACCAATTTGTCAACCTGATTCGGGAAGGCAAAGAAGTCAAAATGAGCACGCGGCGCGGCGTCTATGAAACGCTTGATGATTTAGCGGATGAAGTCGGCCCCGACCCGATTCGCTACTTTATGCTGCAACGGTCGGCCAACAGCCGCATCAATTTCGACCTCGATTTGGCGCTGGAGCATTCAGACAAAAATCCTGTTTACTACATCCAAAACGCACACGTGCGTTGTGCAGGCATTCTGCGCAAATGGCAAGCGGCTGGCAACGCCCTCAATGCAGACAACAATGCAGATTTGAGTTTGCTTACACACCCCAAAGAGATTGCATTTCTCAAGAAGGCACTTGAACTGAGCGAAGTGATTGAGCTGTCGGTTGATAGCTATGAGCCGCATCACATCACATTTTATGCTTATGATTTGGCGGCGGCATTCCACCCTGTTTACGACGCTTGTCGCGTGATGGGTGATGGCGTTTCGGCCGAATTATCTGTTGCCCGCCTGCGCTTCTACAAAGCCGCCATGGTTCTCATGGCACGCGTCCTTAGCCTCATGGGCATGTCCGCACCCGATCGAATGTAACAAACCCTTAACGGTGAATATTGGACAGCGACTAATTAATTATGAATGCAAAAACATTCACAGTTAATTATTTGCTGTTTCCCATTCTTTATTCAACCACCCCTCTCACTCCCACAAAATGTCCCCAATTGAACAGTACAACGCACTTGAGGCACGTATTGCCTCGCTAATCCCTAAGTTTCGTTTTAGCAAAGACATCAACCTCAAACTAGAGCGAATCACACACCTTTTAGACTTACTGGGCAACCCGCAGCGCCAATTTCGCTCGATTCATGTCGGCGGCACATCTGGAAAAGGCAGCACCGCAACGATGATTGCAACGATGCTTAAACAGGTTGGCTACAAAACAGGCTTGCACACCTCCCCCAATTTACAGATTCTCAACGAACGACATCAAATCGATGGTCAAGTTGCGCCTACATCTGAACTGCTAGCAATTATGGAAGCGATGTGGCCTGCCATTCAGCAGGTCGGGGAAGATTTGCCTCAATTTGGGCTTCCCAGCTATTTTGAAGCGCAATTAGCAATGGGCTGCATGTGGTTTGTCCAGCATGGCGTTGAGGTTGCCGTGGTTGAGGTTGGTGTTGGCGGACGGCTGGACGCAACCAATGTGTTGCGCCCTGAGGTTGCCGTTATTACCAGCGTCGGACTCGATCACATTGGCCTTTTAGGCGAAACGATTGAGGAGATCATTGCTGACAAAGCGGGCATCATCAAGCCAGGCCAAACGGTGGTGACTGGCGTAACGCAGCCATCGGCGCATGAGATTGTGGCTGATCGAGCCGATATGATGGGCAACGCGCTTTGGTCTTTGGGGCGCGAATTTGATTATGAGGTCTCGGCCGAAGACGAAACCTTTAACCTGTTCATGCCCCACGGCCGCAACTATTTCGAGCTAGAGCTAGGCGTGATCGGTGAGTTTCAGCGGATTAATGCAGCTTGCGCCGTCGCCGCAGTGCTTGCCTTTGATCGCAATTTCCCCGAATCCGCCATTTTCACAGGGCTTAAAACAGTCGCCTTTCCAGGTCGGCTAGAGGTGATGCAGTCACGTCCAACGGTTGTGTTGGACGGGGCGCACAACCCAGACAAAATGGGCGCAGCGGCGGAAGCGATGGCTTATTCTGAGTCACGCACGATTGTCGTTTTGGCGATGAAGGCGGGGAAGGAACTTGCGGACACAATGCTGCAACTGTTGCCGCACGCAGATCACGTAATCGCCACTGAGTTTGGCAATGCGGGGGTTTGGCGCTCCAATTCGGCCGAAACAATCGCCGAAACAATCGCCACCCTCGCCCCCAACATGTCGCTCGAAATTGTGCATGATCCAATTGCCGCCGTGGAGCACGCGATTGCGCTTGCAAATCCAGCCGACACCGTTTGGGTCACAGGATCGCTCTACCTTGTGGGGAACGTGCGCAACTATTGGTATCCTAAAGAAAAACTTCTAGAATCGGCCGAAACAACATTACCTGCATCCCTAATCATTTAATCTTATGACAATAGACAACGTGCTCTCCCAATACAAAGACGCCTATCAATGGCTGCTTTCTCTTGTGCTTGACCCGACAGGAAAAATCGAAACACGTGATCGCAGTCGTGAGGGACGGATCGCACAATATCAGCTACGCTACAGACAAATGCGGGCGTTTCTTGATTTTGCTGGCAACCCAGAAACAAACTTCAAGTCTGTTCATGTAGCTGGCACCAGCGGCAAGGGATCGGTCACCGTGATGATCTCAGCCTTATTGACCGCTTGTGGGCAGGTCACAGGCGACCACACAAGCCCGTTTTTGCAGCTTCCTACCGAAAAGCTGCGCGTTGACGGGCAGATGATCGCGCCCTCTGAATTTGCCGAGGTCATTGACGGGTTGAGAACCTCCGTTGAACAGTGGAAAGCACTTGGCAACGGGTTTCGCTATGCCCACGCTTGGGCGGCGTTGACCTTTCTATGGTTTAACTATGCCAAGGTCGATTGGGGCGTGTATGAAACGGGCGTCGGCGGGCGTTTTGCTAGCTCAAACTTGATGCCTGCGGAAATCGCGGTCATCACAAACGTCGATTACGATCATGTCAAGTCGCTTGGCCCCACGTTGGAGGGGATTGCTTGGCATAAGATTGGCATTATTCGGCCGAATAAGCCAATCGTCACCACCGAAACAAAACCTGAAATCTTAGCGATGATGCGCGAGGAAGCCGACAAGAAAAACGCAACGCTCGTTGAATGTGACTACGAAATTGACGACGCAGGCGCACTCACTGTCCGTACGCCGCATCAAACGTTTTCAGGCATTCGCTCAAACCTGCGCGGCAAATACCAGCTTATCAACGCTGCTCTATCGATTACCGCCGTTGATATTTTGGCGCACAAGTTTGGTTTTGCGCTCACCGAACAAGCGATTGAATCGGCGCTCAACTCGTTAGTTTACGCGGGGCGTTTTGAGATTGTTCAGCGGGAACCGACAGTGATTTTGGATGGGGCGCACAACCCAGCCAAAATGCGGGCGTTTGTTGGCAGCGTACAGCAGGCTTACCCTAATCGCAAAGCGACGATCATGATCGGCAAGCTGGCAACCAAGGATGGGGCGGAGATGTTCCGCGCCCTGTTGCCCATCGCAAAGCAGTTTGTCGCAACTGAGCCAAATGTCTTTGGTAAACATCCTACGCCAGCGGCAAAGCTCGCCGCAGATCTCAATCAGCTTGCACCAGATATTCCTGTGACTATTGAGCCTGTAGCAGTCAAAGCGGTTGCCCAAACGTTACAAACGCTTGATCCAGACGACCTGTTTATCATCACAGGTTCGATCTACATGGTCGGTGCAGCCCGCGAATATTGGCACGATTCATCACAAATCTTGCGAGAGCTAGAGCAGAAAAAACAAGATGGTTAGTCAGATGACAGCCTGATTACCTAGAGAATTTAATCATGAGACCAGATTGGGATTCCTACTTTATGCAAATCGCTTCGGCCGTTGCGACCCGTAGCACCTGCGAACGGGCGCACGTTGGCTGCGTGATTGTGCGCGACAAACGTATTTTAACCACAGGCTTTAACGGCTCCCCAGCCGGACTTGACCACTGTGATGATGTCGGACATTTAATGGTTGAGGGACACTGCGTACGTACGATTCACGCAGAGGTTAACGCAATTATTCAGGCGGCGCTGCACGGCGTCTCGACCAAAGGCGCAATTGCCTACGTGACACACCATCCTTGCATTCACTGCACAAAAACACTGATTAATGCAGGTGTGACGCGCGTTGTCTATGATATTGGCTATCGGGTGGATGAGAATGCAACCGCGTTTTTCAAAACGGCGGGCGTTGTAGTGGATGCGTTTACAGCGTAGTGTGCAACGCTCTGATCAATAAACCGAGGGGGTTAACAACACCCCCACCTAGCCTCCCCCTTCGGGGGAGGGATCCGATCTGATCTCCCTCCCTTCGGGAGGGATTAAGGGAGGGTGTCCTCTGATCTCCCAACGAGCCGTTCTACTTTCTGTTTTTCGACTCTTTTTCCAACTTTCCATAGCGATCTTCGCTGCGTGGCTTGAAGATCAACTTGATCGGCGTTCCTTCAAATGGATGATACTCGCGCAGTTGGTTTTCAAGATAGCGTTGATAGGTGAAGTGGACTAGTTCAGGCTTGTTGACAAAGAACACAAAGGTTGGCGGCGCGACGGCAACTTGTGTCGTGTAATAAAACTTCAGTGCCGACATCTTGCCTGGAGGGGAGTGACGGGCAACGGCGTCACGGACAATTCGATTGAGTTCGCCTGTGCCGATGCGGAAGTAGCGTGATTCGTTGATCTCTTGGATGAGCGGCATCAATCGATGGACACGTTGGCCTGTTTCGGCCGAAATGAACATAAACGGCACATACTTCATAAAGTTCAAATCACCGCGAATTTTCTCCGTATACTCGTAAATCGTATACGCATCCTTTTCGACCAGATCCCACTTATTGACCAAAACAATCACACCGGCCCGCGACTCGTCCCGAATCATGCCGGCAATGTGCATATCTTGCGCCGTGATGCCTTCCACAGCATCGATCAGCAACAGTGCCACGTCGGCACGCTGCAAGCTCTTGAGCGAACGCAGCACGCTATATTTTTCAACGCCGATGTCGATCTTACCGCGCCGCCGAATTCCCGCCGTATCAATCAGCGTATAGTCTTCGTCATGATAACGGAACTTCGTGTCGATTGCGTCACGAGTTGTTCCCGCAATCGGGCTAACAATGGTGCGCTTTTCGCCGACGAGTTGATTAAGCAGGGTGGATTTGCCCACATTCGGCCGACCTAAGAGCGCAATCCGAACCGCTTCATCCTCTTCATCATTGATTAGGCTTTCAGGCAGCATCTCAACCAATCGATCGAGCATATCTGCAACGCCAGAGCCGTGCAGCGCCGTCATACCCATGACCTCACCCAAGCCCAGTTCGTAAAATTCAAACGCATCGTCCGCCAGCTTGCTCGATTCAAGCTTGTTTGCCGCAATGAGAATCGGCTTCTTCGTTTGGCGCAAAATACCCGCCACTTCACGATCGGCAGCAGTGACACCTGCTTTGCCGTCTACGACCTGAATGATGACGTCTGCGTCTTGGATAGCAATCTGCGCCTGACTCCGAATCATCGGCATAAATTGCTCCGAATCCTCAGAAAGCGGTTCCGTGTGCCACCCTTCCAGCAGTTCAATACCGCCTGTGTCAACAACAATAAAGCTGGTCTCGATCCACTCCGCCTCAGAGTAAAGTCGGTCACGTGTCGTGCCAGCCACATCAGAGACAACGGCCATCCGTTTGCCAACGATGCGATTAAAGAGAGTTGATTTGCCCACGTTGGGGCGTCCGACAAGTGCAACTAAAGGTTTCATGATGCGAAAACATAAGCCGTAATAGCTGTTTAATATCTATTACAGGTCAAATACAAAGGACTCAGATGGTCAGGTTTTCAGGGGCAAGCGTAAGCGATCAAGTCGCTTTTACAAACCGATATTGCCTCTAAATTGTTACAAGAATGGTTGGTCACTCTCTGCCCGAAAACCTAGCTACCTAAGAAGCTGACTATCTAAGGATGATCGTTTAATTTAGGATAGGAAGGTTAGATGATCTTACTGCCTGAATCAAGCGTCAGAAAGCAAATCGAAGTTTAGTCGATGCGACGATTGGGGCAATTGCCGCAGGGGGCATTGGGACAGATACTAATGTAGAATTTGCGTTAGCGACTGTAATTGTCAGCGCATTGCCTGATGTCCCCTCAGTTTCGGTCACTGTTTTAATTGTTGCGGTCACTGTTTCAGTCATTGTTGGACTGATCACCACTGTCACAACGGCGGGCTGGCGCTCTCGAATTTCTACGCTTTCAATCGCCACCGACACGCTTGGTGCTACTTCGTGTGTGCCTGTTGTTAAGCCAAACAAGTCAAGATCAACACGGAAGTCTGACTGGTTGATCGACTCAAGCGCAAGCTGCGGGCCAAACAAAACGACGTTTACCGTCTCAACATCGAGGGTGGCGGTTAATGTATCACCAAGACCAGAGACGTTTGGTTCGGCCGAAAAAATCTCCGTCGTCATCCGTTCTTCCACACTCACCGTCATAAACACCGTTTCACTATCAATTAGCTCAACATCCTCTGGCAGCAAAAGCGCCACCTTCAGCGTTTCCTGCTCCGTCAGCCCCGTGATGTCTATCGCCTCTGTACGGATCGACGTATAGCTTGCCAAATCATCAGGCTGCCCCGAAATTAATACGGTGCTAGGCTCCACAACAGCACTCAAAAAGCGATAGCCCGTTGCTGGCAACCCTGTCCAGTTTGGCTGAATCGAAACGCTTTTGCGATCGTCGCGCTGCGTCACGTCAATTGTGACGGACGTACTTTCTGTTGATTTTTGAATATTGGACGAATTGAGATTCCTAACGCTGCCCTGCGAATCATAGAAAATGAGCGGGCGCTGAATCGTGCGCGTGGTACGAACATTATCCAGAAAAACAGTTGCACGCGCTTCGTTGAGCAGCCCAATTTCCAGCGCGGGACCGCTGATCGTCACGGTTGCAGGATCAGGCACAACGCTTTGAAGCTCATGCGTGGCTGGCACATTATCTTGCTCCACCAATACGACAGGCACCTCAACGCTGACCAGTTGATCCATTTGAACGGTCGTTGTGCTGGGAAACACGTCAATCGCTTCAGGCGCAAACGCGAATGACTCATCGCACTCCACCTGAATATCAACCGCTTCTTCTAAAAACCCAACCCCTTCCAAATCAATGTAGGCGCGGCAGTTGCTAGGGCGTAACTCTTCCAACGTGCTGGCTGGCGCTGTCACCCCGACCAACACGGTAGATTGGGGTTCGCTAATCAAAATCGCGTCGGCTCGTTCAAGCACCTGCACGGCAATCGTGAACTCTTTCTCACCAATCGGGTTGGCGTCGCGCACGGCACTAGCCCAAATAATAATCGCTAGGACAAGCGACAACATAATGGAGGCTAGGTTAGTGAGCAACGAACGGAGGATACGCATGAGTTAAGATTCGGCCGAATTAGACGCCGCCGCAGACCTGATTTGGTTCTGTGGATTCAAAAACGCCTGTAAATTTGATTCTAGCTGTTGGAGGCTAAGTCGTGGCAAAATGCGCCCATTGTGCGCCAGCGCCATGTTCCCAGTCTCCTCTGAAACAACAATCACCACCGCGTCGCTGTTTTCGCTTGTACCGAGCGCAGCACGATGGCGCAGCCCCATCTGACGATCAGACATACGGCTGTTGGATAGCGGCATCACGCAGCTTGCCGCCGCAATGCGCCCGTCTTTGAGAATTACACCACCATCATGTAGGTCAGCATCTTTATAAAAAATGTTGAGTAAAATCGGTGTCGTAATATCTGCATCAAGCTTGACGCCTGTATCGATATATTCTTTTAGCCCCGTGTTGCGCTCAATAATAATCAGCGCACCGTGACGGCGAATAGAGAGACGCCGTGCTGTTTCAACCAAGGTTGGAATTGTTAGATCGGGTTGTTCCCGTTTCCAAAATTGGGCAAAGCGCCCCGGCTGACCCAACTGTGTCAGCGCACGCCGCAGCTCAGGTTGGAAAATAACGGGGATCGCCACGAATAGGGCGGGGAGGATTCGGCCGATAAGCCAGCGCAACGCCTCCAAAGGCGCGACCAGATCAACCAGTACCAACACTAACGCGATCACCAGCAACCCACGCAGCATCGGCACGGCGCGTGTGCCGCTCAGCAGGCGTAAAATGCCAAAGATAATAATCGCCACGAGCAAAATATCGAGTCCTGCGACCCAATTTAACTGCTCTAGGTAGTACGGTAGATTAACGTCCTCAAACACTGGTCAATTGCGTTTCAACTGCAACACAGCGACTGGCTAGGTTGTTGTTTGCGGTTAGAACGGCTGACTGACCCTTCAATTGTTTAGCCAATTGATAAAGTCAAAGTCCCAGTCAGCCAGAATTAGTTTTTATGCGAGCAATGTTGCCAAAATTGCTTTTTGCGCGTGCATCCGGTTTTCAGCCTGTTGGAAAAGCCATGATTGCGCCCCGTCTGCAACTGCATCAGTGATTTCTTCACCACGATGCGCAGGCAAACAATGCAGCACAACCGCATCTGGTTTTGCCTTTTGCACAAGCGCCATGTTGATTTGATAAGGGGGGAAGATAGCCAGCCGTTTTGCCGTTTCTGCTTCTTGTCCCATGCTTGTCCACACATCGGTGTAGATTACATCTGCATCGCGTAACGCTTCGGCCGGATCATTTGTAAATTCGATACTTTGCGAATCAGACACCCGCATTTCCATACCCGTTTCAAAATCTTGTCCAGTCAGGGTATAGCCGTCAGGAGAAGCTGAAGCGAAATGCATACCCGTCATCGCTGCGCCATACATCAGCGAGCGCGTGACGTTGTTTCCATCACCAATATAGGCCATCTTCAACCCTTCAAGCGACCCTTTTGCCTCCATAATCGTAAAGAGGTCGGTCAAACCTTGTGCAGGGTGATTGAACTCAGACAGGCCGTTGATCACTGGCACGGATGAGTATTTTGCCAGTTGGATAATGTGCTCATGGTCAAACACACGCGCCATAATGCCATCCACATAGCTCGATAGGACACGCGCCACGTCTGGCACACTCTCGCGACCGCCCATTTTGACCTCTTGTGGGCCAAGATAAAAAGCGTAGCCGCCTAAATGCACCATGCCCATCTCGAAAGAGACGCGCGTGCGCAGGGAAGGTTTCTGAAAAACAAGTGCAAGTGACTTCTTGGCAAGAATCGGCCGATTGCCGCCGTTCTTCCACTCAGACTTCAATTGCATCGCCAAATCTAACAAGTTATGTAGTTCGTCGGGAGTCAAATCCGCAAGGCTCAAAAAATGTTGCACGCCGTGTCTCCGAAAATTATCATTGCTTACATCATCCAAAAGAGCCTAGCAGTATACCATAGGGAGAACCAATTTCGGAACGACGCTAATCCTTCTCCTCCAATACGCATTTAAGAAATGAAGAATCAAGATAAAGCACTTCTTCCCCTCTTCATTCAACATTCTCCATTCCCTCTTCCCCCTCTTCTCCCTCTTCTTTACGCTACAATTCTTTTATGGCAACTATGACAAAACGACAGGCTTGGATTGCGGCAATGCGGCCGCGTACGCTGCCGCTGGCGCTGGCTGGCATTGGGATGGGATCTTTTTTGGCGGGGTCACATGGCAAATTTGACGGATCGATCACCTTATTGGCAATTTTGACGGCAACTTTTTTGCAGATCTTGTCTAATCTCGCTAATGATTATGGAGACAGTATTCATGGGGCAGATTCGGCCGAACGCAAAGGCCCCAGTCGCGCCGTTCAGTCGGGTTTGATCACGGCGGCCGAAATGCAACGCGCCATGATGATTTGCGCCCTGCTTGCCATGATCAGCGGCTTGGTACTCATCGGGGTCTCACTTGGTGCGCAGCAACTACTGCTAGCGATTATCTTTGTTCTAATTGGCGGCGCGTCCGTCTGGGCAGCAATCAACTACACCGCAGGCGACAATCCCTATGGATACATGGGGTTAGGCGATCTGTTTGTTCTGCTGTTTTTTGGGCTAGCTGGCGTTCTCGGTTCGTACTATCTGCAAGCAAGAGAGCTAAACGGGCTAGTTGTTCTACCTGCGATCAGCATGGGCGTGTTTGCGGTTGCCGTGCTAAACATCAACAATATTCGCGACATTGATTCGGATGTGAAAGCGGGCAAAAATTCAATCCCTGTGCGCCTGGGCGGAGAAAACGCACGTATCTACAACTGGGTTTTGCTAGGTATTGGGGTTGTGTGCGCCTTGCTTTATGTTGCGCTGACATTCTCTAGCGTTTGGCAATTTTTGTTTGTGCTGGTGCTGCCGCTTATTTTCAAGATCGGCCGAACGGTCCAAACGTCCCCCAACGATCAGCTTGACCCGCTGCTCAAACAAATGGTGCTGGCAAGCCTCCTGTTTATGCTCACCTTCGGGATCGGTCAGCTACTCGCCTGATCCCGCGCTGTGTTGACTTCGCTAGCATACGCTTTCATCCCCGCAAAACGCCCCGATGCATCATCCAGAAACGCTTCGGGGATCACGATGAATAACCCGTCTGACTCAGTTGCAACTGTGCCGTCGGGCAGGTGAATCTGCGCATTGATATAGATTTTACGCCCGTCAACCTTTTCTACCGCTGCGGCAACCTGTAAAGGGGTGTCTAGCGGCACGGGGCGACGGTAGTTGACCGTCATTTTAGCCGTCATGACCTGATGCCCAGCAAACCATGCACAGGTTCCCATCGCATCATCTAACACAGCGGCCGAAGCACCCCCGTGCGCGTGGTTAGGCGGCCCCACATAGGTTTGAGTCAAAGTCACAGTGCCACGAATCGAGCGGTGGTCTGGTTGTCCAAACCACTGTACGCCAATCCCCATCGGGTTCGTCGAATCACATACAAAACAATCAGGGTGAACAGGAAGCGCGATTTCGTTAATCATAGGAGGTGTGTATCAATATTTTGGTGGGTCGGTGCATTGATTAAGGGCGTGTTTTAAACAAGTTGGTGACGATAACGCAGACTGAGCTTGTCGAAGTCGTAGCAGCTTGTCGAAGTCGTAGCGGCGTGTCGCTCTGGCTTCGACTGGCTCAGCCACCGCTCTTTACTCAAACGAAACATACCCATTGATTAATGCCTAATTGTTGTGTCGCCTGTTCTATTGGCTAATTGACGATCCATAATGCCCATATTTAAGAAGATTACACCACCGACACAGAGAGCGCCATAGGGCAATTGCATTCTAAATTTTCTGACTCGCTCCTACGCTCCGCGTGGGAGTG
>JBMZDF010000052.1:0-19005 GCA_049614105.1 Promineifilaceae bacterium (SeqCode) | reverse complement strand
GATTACCAGATAGAATTAACTCCTTTAACGCAGAGAGGTCGCCAATTTCTGCTGGGATGGCTCCTGTTAGGTTATTTGACAAACGACTGATGTGTACTATGCGTCCTTCACTACAATCAACACCGTACCAAGAACAAGGTGTATTGGTTTGCATCCAGCCTGTGCTGTCTGTCCAGTTGTCACCGCCCGTGCTGCTGTAAAAAGCCACCAATGCTTCGCACTCGATTTGGGGAATTTCAGTGACATTGTTGCAGTCAAATATTGTGTTAGTAATTAGAACCCTACTGGGGAGGACATACCCTGTATCTATTGAGTTCGTTTGAGCAAGAGTTGGTGTAAGCGGATAAGTTATAAGAAATACTATAAATAGTGTGATGGTTGTTAGAAGTTTTCGTGACATCTGAGATACCTTTTTGTTTTTATCGCCTAGTGATGACAGTCACTACTCATTAAATTTCAAATTGTTGCACCCTCTGTGGGCAGTAACTGTCACCTATGTAATTACAAACTAAGCTATTTTAGCGGGCGTGGATTTTGTGGGGAGGTGGAGTAGGGTGTAGGATTTTGTGTGTGTAGGCTGTTACATACAATCAGTTTGGCGCGATTTATGCAGTCGAAGCTTGATATTATGGCGCGATTTGCTGATTAGGAAACTGTTTGTGGTGAATATGCGCTTGTGCTTGTATGATCTGGCACGAAAAGTGGGTTTTTAAAACGGAGCGTGTAATGAACTGGAATAAAACAACGGGCGATGCATGGCGTACCTTTCGTGACGAAACACACCTTAGCGAAAGTATGTTGGCGCAGACAAGATTGGTGCAGGCTTGTGCATTGGTGGGAGATGAGGCGGCAAGTCTGCGTTTTGGCGTGCGGGCAGTCTTGCTGTGGGCGCTGATACAAGTGGCAGGGACAGGGCAAAAACGGTATTTACGACAGGTGGACGTGTTACGATTGCGCTATGTAGAAGGGTTGACGGTGGGGGCAGTAATGGTGCGGTTGGGTCGTCCAGAGAGTACGGTTAAATCACAGCAGCGAGCGGGAATCAAAACAACGGCTGATGTGCTAGCACGAGAAACAGGGCAGGGTGTTGGTTGGTATCGGCCGAAAAGCATCGAACTCCGCATCCTCTCTCGCAGCCCAGCAGAGCTGACGCTTTTGCGTTTCCTCGCCGTATTTCGCCGCGTTGTGCCGTTACAAGTGACCGTTTCGGCCGAAGAAATCATCTTTCAACCCCACACACGCACGCTCCAACAGGCCAACCTGTTGTTGCAAACGGCCGATGGTCTCGATCTACATCCAGAAGTTCGCAGCATTGTTACAGGGCTGACGCCGCCACAGATATTGCTTGACAATCACAATATTGCAGCCCGTTTTTATGAACGCGAGCAGTCAGTCGGCGCAGCAATTTACCATTGGCAACAGGCTGGACAGCAAACCATTGCGGCCCGGTCGCTTCTGGCACGGGCGGCACAGTTGGGGACAGATGAAGTGTTGACGCTGCTTGTTAACTTTGATCGGCCGAAGCTTCCTCGCGACGAGTGGGCGCGGCTGCAACTTCTGCGAGGACAGATGATTGAACGGTCGCAGCAGGCAGATCGTTCGCTCGACGCAGCGATAGAAGTTTATGAAGATGCGTTAAGTGCTGATGACCTGTTGATTCAGGCCGAGGCATGTTACCGACTGGCACGAGTGCATCAACGACGAGGTGCGCAGGCGGCTTTAACCCATTATGCATCGGCCGAACAGCTTCTGACGGCACAAACGACTGTGATCGGACGACAGCTATTAGCCAACGTGCATATCAGTCGGGCGTGGATCTACATCGACCAGTTAGCAGACAAAGAACTGGCGCGGCAGGAGTTAGAATCGGCCGAAGAGTACCTTAGCCTCAATGAAGATGATACATGGTTACAACTGCGCTCTGATTGGCATAATGCTTGGGGGGAATTTTTTCTATCACAGAAAGAACTGGCACACTCACAGATAGCGCGGCGACAAGCATGGCTGCTGGCACGTCGTGCGGGAGATGTGACACGTACAATTAAAGCAGGGTACAACTTGGGTCGCGTCTACTTGCTCATGAAGCATCTTCCAGAGGCATATCGCTTTTTGCTTGAGAGCCAAGGCTTGGCACAGGAAACAGGCAATCGACGTATGGTCGCCTTATGTAACAAAGCGTTGGGTGCGTATTATGTTTGGAATGACGAAAATTACACAATGGCTCTGCCCTTGTATCAACTAGCTTATGATCATTTTGAACAGAGTGGCAATACGTTTTGGCTGGCAGCCACCTGTTATGAGTTGGCAGAAGCGCTAACTATGTTAGGGAATATAGAAGAAGCCTTGGTGTTTTTAGAGGAAGGGAGTCAGCTTGTTGATGCTGGAACAGAGTTGGAGGTTGCATTTGAGGGGTTACGAGAGCGATTCTTGGAGTTATCGGCCGAACTCACCCCCCGCCAACGCAATATTATGCACCATGTACGTCTCCACAACGGTATCGATAGACGCACCTGTCACGATTTGTTTGACATCAGCGAACGCCAATCATTGCGTGAGATAAATGCATTGGTCAAGTGTGGCATGCTGCGTCGCGTCGGTAATGGTCGAGCTACGAGGTATGTTGTGCGAGGCTAAGTGGATCGCATAGAGAAGCCGAATAATTGCTGCGATCATCCGCATTTTTGCTTGACGTCGCAATCAGAGTAAGGTATTGTTGCGATATTGCAATGTTGTGTTGTCCCGCATGGGAATTGAGAGTATGAGCAAGGAATCACTGCTAGATCAATACGTTGGTGTCAAAGAAGTAAGCGACAGGCTTCACATTCATCCCGAGTCAGTTCGCCGCTTAATCCGACAGAGTAAATTACCAGCTATCAAGTTTGGTAACAAGTGGCTGGTTGAGCGTGCAACGCTTGAACAATACGCCAGCCACTATGATCCCCGTCCGGGCAATAAAGCAACACTGCTATAGAAAAGGAACTAAGCGTTATGCAACGTATACCAGAATTAGAAAACTTTGCGCGGATTCGTGTAGTAGGTGCTGGCGGTGGTGGTAGTAATGCCGTGAATCGCATGATTGAGTCAGGCGTAGGTGGTGTTGACTTTGTTGCAGTCAACACTGATTCACAAGCTTTGCTGCTGTCAGATGCCCCTACACGAGTGCGTATTGGTGAGAAGCTTACTCGCGGTCTCGGTGCAGGTGGTAATCCTGAGGTAGGCGAGAAGGCGGCTGAGGAATCGGCCGATGAGCTTCAAGAAGTGCTCAAGGGATCGGACATGGTGTTCGTGACCGCAGGCATGGGCGGCGGAACGGGAACAGGATCTGCCCCTGTCATCGCGAAATTAGCGCGACAACAGGGTGCTTTGACGATCGGTGTAGTGACAAAACCTTTTACGTTTGAAGGGACACGGCGGCTGAAATCGGCCGAAGCGGGTCTTGCCAAACTGAGCGAACATGTCGACACATTGATTGTGATCCCTAACGACCGCCTGCTTGAACTAGCAGACAAGCGTATTTCGCTCGCAGAATCATTCGGCATGGCTGATGATGTGCTGCGTCAAGGTATTCAGGGTATCAGTGAACTGATTACAGTGCCTGGCCTGATTAATCTTGACTTTGCGGATGTACGTGCCATTATGTCGCAAGGCGGTGCGGCGTTGATGGCTGTTGGTGAAGGCAAAGGTGACGAGCGGGCGCGTAATGCGGCCGAACAGGCGATTAACTCGCGCTTGCTCGACATCTCGATTGACGGTGCGCGGGGTATCCTGTTCAACGTCACAGGTGGTTCCGATCTGAGCCTCTTCGAGGTTAATCAGGCGGCCACCATTATTCGCGAAACGGCGCACCCAGATGCTAACGTTATCTTTGGTGCGGTTATTGATGAGAATATGGGTGACAATATGCGTATCACGGTGATTGCAACTGGATTCGACACCTCATCTCGTCGTCAAACGTTTACGCGCAGCAGCAGTGTAAACAACAGCAGCTACGCGCCGCCGGAAACGGCACGTTCTGCAAAACCTACATTGCCGCGTCGTGAGTCGCGTTCTGCGACACGACAAGAACGTTCAACTGAGCCTGCGCCGCGTGAACGACGCGAGCCAAAGTTGGACAGCGAAAACTTGGATATTCCTGCATTTTTACGGCGTCGTTGATTCATCAACGACACCCAAATTTGTCTGTTTTTCCCAATACGCGCCCCTTGCTGCGATAGCAGTAAGGGGTGTTGTTTTTTCTGGTCAGCAAGTTGCCCAATTTAGGATAATCTTGCCAGATTTTCCTGAGCGCATTGTGTCGAAGCCAGTTTGAAATTCGGCCGAATCGAAACGATGCGTAATCAACGATTCCAAATTCACCCCGTTCCCAATCATCGCTAACATTTTGTACCAAGTATCAAACATTTCGCGCCCATAGATCGATTTAATCGTGAGCGCCTTAAAGATGATGCTGCCCCAGTCGACCTTTGTGCGCCCAGGTGGAATGCCGAGCATGGCGATTTTGCCGCCCATCAACATTGTGTCGACCATTTGCTCAAATGCGGCTGGACTGCCGCTCATTTCCATCCCAACATCAAAACCTTCATGTATGCCCAATCTTGCCATGACGTCGCGCAGATCTTCCGTCGCAACGTTGACGGGGCAAATGTCAGCTACTGTTGCTGCGAGATCAAGTCGATATTGATTGACATCAGTTAATACGACATGGCGTGCGCCTGCGAAGCGTGCAACGGCGGCGGCCATCGTGCCAATTGGCCCAGCGCCTGTAATCAACACATCTTCCCCAACTAGATCAAAGGAGAGCGCCGTGTGAACGGCATTGCCAAAGGGGTCAAGAATCGCCCCAATTTCTAGCGAGACATGTTCAGGCAAAGGGACCACATTAAAAGCAGGAATCACTAGGTAGTCGGCAAATGCCCCAGCGCGATTGACGCCAACGCCTTTTGTGTCTGGGTCGAGGTGGAATCGCCCCGCTCGTGCATTGCGGCTGCGATTGCCGATAATGTGTCCCTCGCCTGACACACGTTGCCCAACTTTTAAGCTGGAAACATTTCGGCCGAGTTCTGCAATGACGCCACTATATTCATGCCCAACCACCATCGGGACGGGGATTGTTTTTTGCGCCCATTCATCCCACTCATAGATATGGATGTCGGTGCCGCAAATTGAGGTGCGCAAAATTTTGATGCAAACATCATCTGGGCCAACTTCTGGCTGTGGGACGTTCTGCATCCACAGACCTTGTTCACGTTTTGCTTTGACTAACGCTTTCATATCTTAAATAATGCCTAGCTCTTGTCCCGCTTGTGTAAATGCGGCGATTGCTAGATCTAGCTGTTCGGTCGTGAGAGAGGCTGACATTTGTGTGCGAATACGAGCCTGACCTTTGGGAACGACAGGGAAGAAAAAGCCTGTTACATAGACACCTAGTTCATAGAGGCTATTGGCTAAATCTTGTGCAAGCTGCGCCTCGCCAAGCATGATCGGGATAATGGGATGTTCCCCTGGGAGTAAATCGAATCCAGCGTTTGTCATGCCGCTGCGAAAATGGCGTGTGTTTGCCATTAATTGCGTTCGCAACTGATCGTTTGTACGGCAAATCTCAATCGCCTTAAGTGCGCCGCCTGCAATAGCTGGCGGGAGTGTGTTGGAAAATAGATAGGGGCGTGAGCGTTGACGCAGCATGTCAATGACAGGCTGTGCGGCTGCGACAAAACCACCTGCTGCCCCGCCCAAACTTTTGCCCAAGGTGCTGGTTAAAATATCGGCCTGTAGTCCGTAGTGGGCGGCTGTGCCTTTGCCCTCTGCGCCCAAAATGCCAGTTGAGTGACAATCATCCACCATTAGCAGCGCATCATACTTATCAGCCAAGCGGCGTAGCTCAGGGATGTTGGCGATAGTGCCATCCATCGAAAAGACACCATCTGTTGCGATTACAATTGTGCGTGCTTTGTCAGCGACCGCCGCTTCTAGCTTTATTTCGAGATCGCGCATGTCGTTTGTGGCGAAACGGTAACGCTTTGCTTTACAGAGGCGGATGCCGTCGATGATCGATGCGTGGTTAAGCGCGTCAGAGATAATCGCATCCTCGGCGCTGAGTAATGGTTCAAAGACACCGCCATTGGCATCGAAACAGGCTGCAAACAGAATTGCGTCATCCATGCCAACAAAGTCAGCAATCGACTGTTCGAGCTGGCGATGCAGGTCAAGCGTCCCGCAGATGAAGCGTACGGAGGCCATGCCATACCCATAGCGATCCATTGCGTCTTGTGCAGCTTTGATAATCTCGGGATGGTCTGCAAGACCAAGGTAATTGTTGGCGCAGAGATTGATGATTGACTGTTCTCCTTCTGGCTTTTGGACATTGATTTGCCCAGCCTGTGGGGAGGTGATCAGCCGTTCGTGCTTGTAAAGTCCCTCATTTTTGATGAGAGTGAGTTCGTTGTTGAGACGGGAGTAAGTTTTTAGAGACATATTTTCCTGGATGATGGAATTTTGATAGATTATGCTCACCAAAACAGGAAAAGTCAATATAATGGAATTTTAAATGAGAAGTAAAGACAGGCGCTGACTCGCTCCTACGCTCCGCGTGAGAGTGCCTTGTCTTGCTGTTCGCAGCCACCTCTGTGGCCTGATGGGGGTGTATTTCTACCCCTTACAGCATTTTTTGCACCCTTTTCACTACATCTAATTTGGCAGTGAGAGAAGAAACCGTAGAGCGGTGAAGAAGGCATTCCACCAGCAGAAGGCTCTGTGAAGAAGCACAGAGCAGTGGAACGAGCGTTCCCTACATCTTTTGTGGACGATCTAGAAGTTGTTGCGGAACACCTTGTCTATTGTCTCGAGCAGGAAATCGGCGTTGTCTAAACTGAACGGCATCGGTGGGCGGATTTTGATGACATTGTGCAATGGGCCATCTGTGCCCATGAGGATGCCGTGTTCGCGCATTTGGTTGCTGATAAAAGAAGCTTCGGCCGAAGCGGGCGCAAGTGTCTCCCGATCCGTCACCAACTCAATCCCCAAAAATAACCCCGATCCACGCACATCTCCCACAAGCTCATACCGATCTTTGAACTGACGCAAGCCTTCTAGCAGACGATTGCCAACCGTGTGAGCATGTGCCATCAGATTTTCCTCTTGCAACACGTCAAGCACCGCTAGCCCGACCGCACAAGAGACGGTGTTGCCGCCGAATGTGCTGAAAAACTCCATACCGTTGTCAAAGGCGTTGGCGATTTCGCTTGTGGTGACAACCGCCCCGATTGGATGCCCATTGCCGATCGGCTTGCCGAGAATCACGATGTCAGGCACGGCGTTTTGTTCCTCA
The DNA here is from genome assembly GCA_049614105.1 of Promineifilaceae bacterium (SeqCode). Lineage (GTDB taxonomy): Bacteria > Chloroflexota > Anaerolineae > Promineifilales > Promineifilaceae > CALECP01. The sequence continues at coordinate 11,681 of JBMZDF010000052.1, read as the reverse complement.
AAAGCGTAGAGGTGCGAGCCGATGCGCCCGTAGCCCGTTTGGACTTCATCCGCGATGCACAGCCCGCCGCCTGCGCGAACGTGCTGATATGCTGCGGCTAAATAGCCCTGTGGGAAAATAATTTGCCCGCCAACGCTGGGGCAGGTTTCTGCGATATAACCTGCGATCCCTTTGCCTTGTGCGGCTAGGCGGTCGATGATTTGCTTGACGTGGGTGGCGTATTTTTCGGCCGAATCCAACCCCCCAACCTTATAAGCCCCTCGATAAACATCCGCAACAGGCGCAGTGTGAACCCAATCAGGCGCACCCGATCCGCCTGGCCCATCATGCTTGTACGGGCTGATGTCGATCAACCCCGTTGTGTGTCCATGATATGCCCCTTCGAGCACAATCATGTCGCGCTGGTTCGTGTAGGCACGGGCAAGGCGCAGCGCGAGTTCGTTCGCTTCGCTGGCCGAGTTGACAAAATAACAGACGTTGAGCGGGTCGGGCATCGTTGCGGTCAGCCGTTCGGCGTAGCGGTTGAGACTGTCGTGCAAATAGCGCGTGTTGGTGTTGAGCACGCGCATTTGTCGTTCGGCCGCCGCGATAACGCGCGGGTGGGCGTGACCGACATGCGGTACGTTGTTGTAGGCATCAAGATAGCGTTGCCCCGTTTCGTCAAACAGATATTGTTGCCAGCCGCGCACAATTTTGAGGTGGTTACGGTAGCCGAGAGAGAGATTTCGGCCGATTTTCTCCCGTCGAACCCGTAACGTGTCGGCTGGGGCTGGGTCAGGCGTTGGAAAGCGATCTTGCGGCACGCCAACCAGCAAATTTGGATCGGGCGAAAATGCTCGCCACACGTTGCGCTGGCTAGCTAGCACCACGCCGGGGAAGTCCGCATCGAGGTCGAGCGGGTCGGTAATAATTTGCAGATGCAGATGGGGGGGCCAGCCGCCGTTTTCGTGCGGTTCGCCAAATTCGGCGATGCGTTCCCCTTTGGCGATTGGCTGACCAACTTGCAGATTTTCGGCCGAAGCGCGGCCCAAATGCCCATAGAGCGTGTAAAAAACGTCGCCTGCCTCTGTTTCATGCGCCAACATGATAATCCCGCCGTAGTCAAGGTGCCCAGGGTTGTATTTGGCGACGTGAACCGTTCCTGCCAGCGGCGCGTGGACGGGCGTGCCAGCATTGGCAAACAGGTCGAAACCTAGATGAATCATGCGCCGCTCGTCAAGCAGCCCATCGCCCGTTTTGAAGATGTCGTCCGTATAAATGAGGCGCGGTTCGTCATAGCGGCCGATGCTGATGTTGACGCCAGCCTCCGCCATTTCAGCCCAAATGCGCGGCGTCAAAAACGGCTCGTCATTTTTGGCAAAGTTGCCGCTGATTAGCGGACTGCCGATGCTCAGATCGAGCACACAACACGGTTCCTGACGCATATCGACATCGAGCACGGGCGCAAAGTTAGCTTGATTGGCAACGAGCCAGTCGTGAATGCGGGTGCTTTTGTCAGAGGGTGTAAGTCCGCAAGCATCGCGAAAAACGGCGGCGGCGTGACGTGAATGCACCTTTGCCATTTTCGGCCACGTGTTGCGAATCGGTTGCTGGCTGATCAGGAGATAGGGGTCGTCGGGTCGATGCTGATTTTGTTCGGCCGCAATGCAAACGCTGGTACAAAGCCGCATCTGCACCAAGTTCCACAACACCTTGAACTCGTCGTCAGTCAACGGATTCGCACCGTGATAGCCGCGCACGATGTGGGCGGCAGTGGCAAGCGGGTCGGGCTTGTCGAGAATGGCGTAGGCGATGGCGATGGCGAGATCGTTGATGCGGTGCGTGTAGATCATGTCGCCAAAGTCGATGACGCCTGTGACCGCTTGGTTGCGGGTGTAAAGGTCGCTGCCGCCGCCGAGAATGACATTGTTGTCGTTGGCGTCGTTGTGGATGACGTTTTGGCGCAGAGTGGGGAGAAGCGGGGCGGTGAGTTGGGTGTATTCGGCCGAAACACGTTCAATCAAACCACGCATTTCAGCATCGCTCACTTTGTCGAGATGTTGCTCAATGACCTGCATCCCTTGCGCCAAATCCCAGTGGAAATTGTAATGCAGGGCGGGGTGGTCGAAGTCGTTGAGGGCGTGATCGATTTGGCCGACGGTTTGACCGAGGTGGTGGAGAAATTCGGCCGAATGCCGCCCCACGTTGCTCATGGTGTCCCCTTCCAAATAGCTGACCAAACGCACAAAATGCGTACTCTCGCCAACGGTTGTTGTCCCGATTAGCTGCCCATCAACCGTCGGAAAGACCTGTGGGCAAACGGTCACCCCACGCGCCGCCAAATGCACCATTGCCGCATTCTGCGCTTCTAGCATGGCGCGATCTTCTGCACCGTTGGCGATTTTCAGAACAAAATGCGTGTCTTGATTTGTTTGCAGTCGAAAGTTTTGGTCGCGTTCGCTGTTAAGCAGTTTGGCCGAGGCCTCTAGCGCAAACAACGTTTGTGCTAACGTAACGGCATCATTTTCACTTAGCTGGGGGGTGTGGTGTAGCAGGGACATAAGCCCCAAGTTTACCCCATCTGCAAGTCTAGTTTGTGATTAGGTGGGGCATTTGTGCAAGAAACATCAAGACAGCTTTCTTGGTGGATGCTAAACTAACCAAATGATTCCGAATCGCGATTTGCTTCATCTACTTTCTGAGACGATTGATCGTCTCGATGATAATCAGTCGCTTGATTTGCTGGCGGAGCGGGCTGGATGGTCCAAATATGGGCTGCATCGCGCGTTTAAGCGAACGGTTGGAGAGACGCCCAAACAGTATGTTCAACGCCTCCGTTTGGAACGCGCTGGGATTTTGTTGCGCATGGGGAAGGGGTCGGTGCTCGACATTGCGCTTGCCAGTGGTTTCAACAGCCATGAGGTTTTTGCACGTGCATTTCAACGGCAATATAACTGCTCCCCGCTTCAATATCGCAATCGAACGTTTCAAGTGTCGCCAGAACAAGCTGACTATCCCGATTCTGTGGCGTCAGTTGGCCCGTGTATTCGCCTGTTTCATATTCCTCTCAATCCAAAAAGCCCAAGGAGATCGATGATGTCAACCTCAGAAGTTGTTCAAAAAACGCTTGAAGAACAGCCTATTCTATTTATCCAACGACGAATACCGTTTACACAGCTTCAGGCGACGATGGCTGACTGTTTCCCCAAGCTTTATGGTCACGGCATACAGGCGGGTCTGGCAATTGCGGGGCATCCGATTGCCCGTTATGTGGCGGCTGGATCTGGGCTGTGGACGATTGATTTTGTGATGCCGTTGTCTGTGGCCGCTTCGGCCGAAGGTGAGATGCAGGCTGGCGTCTTGTATGCTGGCCCCGTTGCATTTGCCGTCCATTCAGGCGAATATGATCGGCTTGCTGAAACCAACGCGGCGATTGAGATGTGGATAGAGGCAAATGGACTCCGCACCAACGGCGCACCGTGGGAATCGTATGTGACTGATCCAGGTGAGAAACCTGATCCAAAAGATTGGCGGACAGAGGTTTACTGGCCGATTTTGGGGTAGCAGGATGTAATGCGGCGTTGCAAGGCCGCCAAGTTAAGAATTGGCTGACCTTGTATCGTTGCCACGCCGTCATTTCAAGTAGGGTACAAAAAATTTAATAATCAGACGCCCCAGCGGGGCGTCTCTACAGGTTAATGTCTCTGGTAGAGACGTCGCCGCTGGCGCGTCTCCGTTAGAAAATCTAGATAATTTTTTGTCAATCACTACTTGTGATCTACTTAAACGTCTCGCCTCAATTTTTAGAACAGCCTCGCTTGCCTTGGAATAGCGTCCTGCTCTGCGCCGTGCCATTGGTAGAATTTCAGATCGATTTTCCCCTTCACAAACACAACCCCTTCCTGCTCCAACAACTGCCGTTGCTTTACTGCCCCCTTTCGATCGCTCACCATGCCGCGTGCGTTGACGACGCGCTGCCAAGGCACGTCCGCAGGACAAGCCGCCATCGCATGGCCTACCCAACGTGACCCAAACGTTTTGTATGTTTGTGCCGTCACGCCGTTGGGCACAGACAGCCATTTTGCAAGCTGCCCATAGGTGACAATTTGCCCTTGCGGAACGTCTCGAACGAGCGCCCAGACAGCTTCATAGTAGGCTTTTTGGTTAGGAAGGGTATTTTGAGCACGATTTAGCATAGTGGCAATAATGCGCTGCTGATTACAAGCGATCGTTATTTGACAGTTGGATTGCGGCGGCGATTTTGTTCGAGAGTCGTTTTAGGTCGTTGCCGACTTTGGGGCGATAGGCTTCGGTAAATTTGCGGATCGATCCGATTGCCGCAACGCTGAATACGGCCCCAATGTCGTGAATCTGAATAGGCACAGCGACGCTAGAAACGCCAACCTCTATTTCCTCAACGCATTCAGCATAGCCACGGGTCAAAATAGCGGCAAATTCTTGGCGTAGTGCCGTGTCGGTGACTTTTGTGTGTTTGGTGTAGGCACGCATGGGGCCGTTTAGAATTTCCTCTTGAAACGTTTCTTCTGCAAAGGCGGCGATTGCTTTGGAGCAAGAACAGGCGTGCATCGGCCGACGCCCCAGCCCTGGGTGAAAGTAAGAGCGTCGCGGATCGGCTGGAATCTCAACGTGAATGATTTCAACCTGCTTATTGCGAAAACGTGACAAGAACACCGCCTCGCCAAATGCTGTGGCTGCTTCCTTCATCAGCGGTGCTGCTGCCTGATGCACATCAATGTCAGATGTTCCCAGCAGTGCAAGGCGAATCAGTCGACGTCCCAGCACGTATTTTAGTTCGCCTGCTTTGTCGTCGATCAGACCGTGATCGGTCATTGTCTGCAAGATGCGATAACAGGTTGGGCGCGGGAGGGCGGTTGCCTGCTGAATTTCTGAGACGGAAATCGGCCGACCAGCAACGGCAACTGTTTCAAGCAGGGTCATGATGCGTTCAAGATGCATATAAGCTTTTCCAGATCAGATACTCTTAAAATATGGACATATGTCTCATTCGGTGATAAGGTTTGCCGCAATTGTTACTAAAACAGTGCAACATGAGCGGGTAAAATTATTTTCTACCTAGATCATGTGAAGCAATTCTACCTTATCTGCTGAGCAGGAGAGATTGATTATGGAAATGAGTGAACATTCAATGTGTTGTGGGCCAGGTTATGCATCGCCCGCCGCAGCGATGCAAGCCCCGCGTGAAAAATTGCTGTATACCGTGGCAATCTATGTTGGGACAGGCATTCAAAAACCAGATTATCTGGCAACCGTGGATGCTGATCCAGACAGCCCCACTTACTCACAGGTAATCAGTCGGCTTGAAATGCCAGATATTGGCGATGAGCTACACCATACAGGCTGGAACGCCTGCTCCTCCTGTCATACGGATGGGAACATGGAGCGTCGCTATTTGATTCTGCCCGGCGTTCGTACATCCAATCTACATATTGTTGATTGCGTCACCGATCCCAGAAACCCGCGCTTGCACATGACGATTGACGGGGATGAGATCAAGGCGAAAACGAATCTGTCTGCTCCGCATACGGTTCACTGCTTGGGATCAGAAATTATCATTTCGATGTTGGGCGATGCGAAAGGGGAAGCGCCCGGTGGTTTCCTGCACCTCAACAAAGATTTTGAGATTGTGGGACGCTGGGAAAACGACATGGCGGGCATGAAGTTTAATTATGACTTCTGGTATCAGCCGCGTCACAACGTGATGGTTTCGAGCGAATGGGCTGCGCCAAACACCTTTATGCCGGGGTTTGATCTCGAAGAAGTTGGATTGCTCAAATATGGGCGCGAAATCCACTTCTGGGACTTTGAAAAGAAAAGCATTATCAAGACAGAATATCTCGGTGAAGATGGGCTTGTGCCGTTGGAAGTGCGCTTCCATCATGATCCTGATTCGACGCATGGGTTTGTTGGGGCGGCGCTGTCGTCTAACATTATTCACTGGTACAAAAAGGATCAGGAGTGGATTGTCGAGAAGATTATTGATGTCGCAAACGAGCGCCACCCTGAATGGCCGATCCCGCTGCCAGGGCTGATCACCGTTATCCTGATCTCAATGGACGATCGGTTCCTCTATTTGTGCAACTGGCTGCATGGCGATATTCGTCAATATGACATCTCTGATCCGCATAATCCTGTTCTGACGGGGCAGGTGTGGATGGGTGGCTTGTTGCAAAAAGCGCCTGTTGTCAATGGGGTTGATATTGCGGGCGGGCCACAAATGATCCAGCTTTCACTCGACGGCAAGCGGCTTTATGTAACCACTTCGCTTTTCTCTACGTGGGATAACCAATTTTATCCAGAGATTCGCCATAAGGGCGGCGTCATGTTGATGGTTGATTGTGATATGGAAAATGGTGGCATGGTCATCAACAAAGATTTCATCGTCAATTTTGGGAAGGAACCGAACGGGCCGTCACGCTGTCACGAAACGCGCTATCCGGGTGGTGACTGTACCTCTGACATTTGGTTATAAGCGGGAGTTGAAAGATGAACCATAATGAAGAATATTCGGCCGAATATATGGCCTCCGTGCTAAAAGACACAAAAACTATCGCAATGGTCGGCGCTAGTCCCAACCCAACCAAATTTAGTTATGGCGTTTTGCGCGTACTGCATGAACAGGGCTTCAAAATGTACCCTGTGAACCCCATGGGCGTCACCGAAATTCGCGGCATTCCTGTTTATCCAACGCTTGCGTCGATTCCCGAACCTGTCGACATGGTGCAGGTGTTTCGCAGGGCATCCGCTTTGATGGGGGTGACAGAGGAAGCGATCGCCATCGGGGCTAAAATCCTGTGGGCACAAATCGGAGTTGTCGATCATGATGCTGCCAAACTAGCGGAAGATGCAGGGCTGCGGGTCGTGATGGATCGTTGTGTCAAGGTAGAGTTGTTTCGCCCGTTTTGGAAACCGCGCTTGAATCAACAGATTTAGGGTTGAAGGTGGGCAAGGCAATTGGGCGCGATTATGTTTATTAGCCCAATTGCTCTGCCTATATGCTGCGTGTTAAATCGAGAACCTGATGAGTGAGTCTGACAAGAAATACCGTGTTTTGTTGAAAAACCTTGACGTGACGCTGTTAGTGGGTGAGGATGAGCCAATTTATGATGCGGCGCTTGCGGTTGGGATACAGCTTCCGATAGCCTGCCGTTATGGCGGCTGTATCACTTGTGCCGCGAAAATGCTGTCTGGAAAAGTGCGGCAGCCAAACGCAACGGCATTGAATCGGCGACAGTCAAAGGCGGGCTATATTTTGCTCTGCGTCGCACGCCCCCAAGCCGATTGCGTGCTGGAGGTGGGTGTTGATTCGCATGACGAGCTGTATGTGAACCCGTTTGCGATAAAGCCAAGCAGCTAAGCTGTAAATAGAGTGCAAACGATTGTGGAGAAGATATGACGCGAGACAACAAGCGAGAACTGATTGAAGGTCAACCCGTTTTGGTCGTAATTGATATTCAGGGCGGCGAGGAGCGCAGTGATGAGCCATCGGGCATTCCGTTGATGCCAGGCTATGACGAGCGGATGGGAGTCGCGCCAACTTTAATTGCCAAAGCACGCGACTGTGGCGTGCCGATTGTGTTTTTTCAAGAAGCGCACCGCCGTGATTTGATCGACTTCGGCCGAGAATTAGACGGCGCAGAAGGCGTTCATCTGCTCGAAGGCGACCCCGGCACCGCCATCGCCAAAGCGATCGACATGCGCCCCGATGACTACTTTATTCGCAAACGGCGTTACTCTTGTTTCTTTGGCACAGACTTTGAGATTTTGCTGAAAGGGCTACGCGCCAATACGCTAATCTTGATTGGCGGTCATACCGATGTGTGTGTTCACTACACCTTTGTTGACGGGCATCAGCATGATTATTTTTGTCGGGTCGTGGAGGATTGTGTGGCTGGGTCGAGTCAAGACGCCCATGATGCAGCGTTGCGAGCGATGGAATATTTGCAGACAGGGGCGCGGCGTCATTCGGCCGAAATCATTGCCGCTTTTGAAACATTCAAAGCAGCGTAAACATTGGAAGCACCCCCACCTAGCCTCCTCCGAAGGGGAAAAGCACCCCCACCTAGCCTCCCCCGAAGGGGGAGGGATTGAGGGAGGGAGTTTTTGAATTTCCAAAGAGCTGAAAAACTAAGGTGTGCTTAGCCCGTCGACAATTGCTTTGATGTTGCTGCGGAATAGACCAATGTAGGTGCTGGTTTCGCCATCGCCGAGGGAGCCTGTGTGGAGCGGGATGACTTGGACGTTGGGGCAGTGGTTTAGTTCGGCCGAAACAACCTCCGCCAAGCTGCTGTTGTTCGATAACTCTGCAAAAATGGTGCAAATGTTTTCTTCCGTCATTGCCGTAACTAGGTCTGCGAGATCGCTTGCCGATGGTTCTGCGCTTGTACTGGCGGCAGGGATAACCGTGCCGACCACCTCGAACTCGTAATCACGGGCGAGATAGGCAAACGAATCATGGTTGGTGACCAGTTTGCGCTGGTCGGTGGGCAGGTCAGAAAGCAGCGCATCCACGTCTGTTTCGAGTGTGGCTAGTTCAGCGAGGTAGCTGTCGCGATTGGTTTCGTAGGTGGACTCGTTTTCGGGGTCGAGGGTGTGGAGAATTTCGGCCGAAGTACGCGCCCACTGTTCAACATTGTGAATTGAAAACCAGACGTGCGGATCATCGCTGCCGTGCCCATGCCCGTGCTCATCATCTGCCCCGTCCATCTCAATCGGCTCAACATCAGTCGAAATCGACACTGCTTTGTCCGCGTAGTTTTCCTCAATCGTTTTGGCAAGCTGCTCTTCCAAATCCCATCCGTTGATAAAAATAATGTCCGCTTGCTCTAACGTGACAAGATCGTTCGGCGTGGCTTCATAGCTGTGTACGTCTTGATTGGGGCTAATTAGGGTGCTTAGGCTGATGGCATCGCCGCCAATATTGCTGACGACATCACCAATAAGGCTCGTTGTGACAACGACGTTGAGTTGACGCCCGTTGAGATTAACTGCGCTGAATGTAGGCAGGGTTGTTTCGTGTGCGTGGTCGGCATGTGTGTCGGCCGAAGTGCCGCACCCAACCAACAGAAAAATTGTGAGTAGAAAAATTGTGAACGTTGTTTTCATTTGTTTGCTACAGTAACTGATATTTTGTATCGTTTGGTAGTATATCCAATAGCTAGTTTGTTGCCAAAAGTTGCGTATCGCGGTGCGTATTTCCGTCTGCGCATCTGTCATAAAACTATTAATCTAACGTGAGGTATAGAGACGGTTGCTGTGCAGCCTGTAGACTCAACAGATGCCTAAACATATTGACCGGCGACTAATTACGATCTTGCTAATTATTTTTGTTCAGATGCTAGGCGCATCGATGATTCTGCCGATCCTGCCGATTTATGCAGAGCGTGAGTTTGCGATGACACCCCGCACAATCACGCTGCTTGGCACGGCGTTTTATGTGGCTCAGTTTTTGGCTGGCCCCTATCTTGGGCGTTTGTCGGATCAGGTTGGGCGTGTACCTGTGCTGATTGTGAGCCAGATTGGCACGGTGATCAGCTTCATAATTTTCGCGTTTGCACCGTCTGTGGGCTGGCTGTTTTTTGCCCGCGTGCTCGATGGGGTGACGGGCGGCAACATTATTGTGGCGCGTGCTTATGTTGTCGATGTGACCGACCCGAAGGAACGGACACAATCGCTTGCTTATGTTTCGGCCGTATTTGGCGCTGGGTTTATCTTGGGGCCAGCGGTGGGCGGTTTGCTGTCAGCCGCGTTCACGATGCGAACGCCTTATTTAGCCGCCGCCGTCGCCGCCGCCGCGACCGTTGTGCTGACGTGGATGACGCTGGAAGAAGTTCGCGATCGTAGCAGCGTTCGGCCGGAACCGTTGACCCTGAGAGAAATCAGCCAAAACACAACCCTCGCCCAATATTTGATTATCGCTTTCGTCGGTCAATTCTCAATCGGTCTTTTGCAAGGAACCTTCTCTCTATTTGGGCTGCGCGTGCTGATGGTCAACTACAGTCAGCAAACGGTCGATCTTGGCATTGGGCTGTTGCTAGCCGCGTTTGGTGTCTCACAGGTGCTTACGCAGATGTTTGCCGTTCCGCGTTTGATCAAAAAATTGCGCGAGAAGCGGATGGTGCTGTTGGGGGATTTTGTGCGCGGCCTTGGGATGATCGTATTGGCACTGGCAACCTCGCCGTGGCTGGCGCTGCCAGGCATTATGTTGATGGCTTTTGGGATGGGAACCTCGATGCCGTCGCTCAACTCGTTAACGATGGGGGCGGTTTCTGAGGATGTGCGTGGTAGCGTGCAAGGAGTTTATCAGTCAACGGTTAACCTAGCGATTATTATCAGCACGGCAATTGCGGGATGGATGTTTGAGATTCGGCCGAATCTTCCCTTTCTATTCGGCGCAGCCATCACGATGCTTGCCCTCTTTCCCATGATGCGACTGATGCGCAGCCGCCCAAAAATTGTTTAAGCTAGTGACACTGACTGATATTGTCAGGTTCTCCCTGATATGAAATTCGGCCGAAATCGTTTACCCTAAACTTTTTAACCGCTAATAAATGGAGCCAATCTCATGACCCCCAAAAATACCTCGTTCGCCCTGATTCTCATTTCACTTGTTGCTGCGGTATCGATGCTGGTTGTTTCCTATGTGCTAGACGGGGAAGGGTCAACCGAGATGATCAACTACATCATTATTGCCCTGTGGTTTATTCCCTTCTCAACGCTCTCCGCCCGCGCCGCCAAAGAACGTAATAACAACTCGTGAACCGCTTTTCTATTGTGCTAATCTGCAATTAGCTGCAACGTGATTGTGTCTGCGTGACGTCTTAAATAAGCAATATCGTTCAGATAGCTTTTATCATGTCCGTCTGCAATATTGGCAATAAACGCAGCATTCCCCTTTCGCGCTTCATCATGCATGAAAGCGACAAGTGCTTCAATGCGCGTTGCCATTTTCTCCGCTAGCTGATGCCGATCTTGTTGCGGCAATCCGTAACTATCGCAAAAGAGCTTGGCCCGTGCTGATTGCTGGGCCAAGTCGCCTAACGCATCGTCTGGATTGGTCTTGAACGGCGTCCAACAGTAAACGGCGTAGGCAATGTCCCAAAGTCGCGGTGCAGGATGTGCGCCATCAAAATCAAACATTCCCACAACACAATTTCCCTCTAACACAACGTTATAAGGCGCATAATCACTGTGGCAAATTACCTCTTGCGGCTCTTTGGCTGGCAATAACCACGACAGGTCTTTGTGAGCATCCTTTTCGAGAAAGGTTGCGCTGGCGTCATGATAGCGGCGCAACAAACGTGCTGCGGAGCAAAGCGCCTCCTCACTCGCAACGGCTCCGCGCAGAGGGTAGTTGTAGACATCTCCCGCCACAAACGAGACAATTTCGTTTCCCGATTCATCAAACCCAACTGGCTCAGGCGCGTTCATGAACTGCTGCGCTCTTAGATGGGCAAGCAGCAGGTGGACAGACGGCGACCAGAATCCAGCGGGGCGGTATACGTTATCGGCCGAACGGAAAATTTTCCCCGCACGACCTCCTTCAAGTTCTTGCATCGCATAATTGTAGCTGGACAGTCCAGATCGACAGCACCAAAACACAGCTGCCCCAGGGCGATTGCATTCTAACTCAACTACAAAATTGGTAGGGCTAAATGCCAATA
>JBMZDF010000051.1:0-19011 GCA_049614105.1 Promineifilaceae bacterium (SeqCode) | reverse complement strand
GCGGCACAATTTCCGTCGTTTGACGAAGTTTAACGATGCTATGCGGTGGATAATACCCTTTGCGTAGGCTACAGTTTGCATAGATGAGCGTATTTCGGCCGATCAAGCATCCAGGGTTTAGTACAGAGTTACAACCTGTCTGTGCGCCATCCCCCAAAATTGCCCCCATCTTTGCTAGCCTAGTGTCAAATTGCATGCCATCAACATCAATCTTAATTGTGGGACGCTTACGAGTCACAGGATCCTTCACACTCAAAACGCCTAAGTTGCTCAGTTTCGTGCCAGCACCCAAATTGGTATGCTGTCCTAAAATTGAGTCCCCAACATAAGCAAAGTGTGGGGCGTGGGCATTTCGTAGAAATAAGCTATTTTTAGCCTCGCTTGCATGACCCAAGATAGCGCCATCAAGCATAATCACGTTGGCTCGTACAAATGCGCCATGACGTACTGTAGCCCCTGCTCCAATATAGGCAGGGCCTTCAATAAAAGCGCCAGGCTCAATACAAGCTCCTTGTCCGATATAAATTGGAGCGTCACCAATATGAGCCCCTTTCATTACGGTTCCTTCAATTATCTGCTGATCACCAACCAGCCGCGCCACATGCTGTTCTATTAAAGGGATCACATCCCACACATAAGTGCAGTTCTCAAACAGAGCAGTGGAAATTTCATCGTTCAAAGTAAAAAAGTCGGCGGGTTGCAACATAATAGACAGATCATACTTTATCTAAGCGATTTAGACCTAGATATACAAACTTGTATTTACATACGTTCTATACCAAAGTCGTGTCCAGTTCGTTCATATCGGACGCAAATCAGTTTTGTGAGCATCTCACTAAGGATAGATTGCTAGGGCAGCATACATGATTCATCAAACATGCTTGAAAAATCAGCCAACTGAAAATTTATTTTATGATCTTGTCTCAGATCAATAGCATCACACGAAACAAAGCATAAATAAATATAGTTATTATGCGCAAAAATTTGCCCTTGGTAAATTACCAATTAGTCATGCACTCATTCACTATCCGCTATCAAACTTGAGTTAACTGCCGCGATTTACCGTCTTACTCATAATTCATTAATCTTTCTCCGAAACAAACGTGCTCTCAATAATTGTCCCTAGTGAACGTTCTTAGAATGAGGCTTTTGTCTCAAAAAACGCACTTTCAGGCGATATACGTCCATTTTAAGGGTAGGAAAACACCAACTGCCATACACACACAACAATGCTCATTTAAGCACATGTACACACAAAAACACACAAATATCAAAATAGGCGTCTTTTACTATAGACAGAGGCGGATGAGGTAGCTATACTTTCCGCAGGTCTTACAGGTTTTGAGGAACCCTCCCCCCTAAAACTGGCACGAGAGAAACGCGACTGGAACGGCCTGTTAAGATTTAGGAAAATGTCTACCCCTCCCTCAACAGACATTGACCGCCGCTGATGAGCTTTCCCTCCTGTGTTCATCAGCCCACGGGCTCATCTCTATAAGAGATGGGCCCGTTCGCTTTTTCCACCTTTCATTAATGATCTAAATCAGTCAAATAGTTCAGATAGACGTGTCCTACACATGAATCGCATAAGCCTATCTATAATCATGTACCCTTCTTACACGGCTGTGAGTAAATTGTAGGTGTTGTTGATAGCTGTACGTACGAGGAATCATGAAGCCACAACCTATTACACCGAGTGAAGGTCAGGAAAGCGTCTGGGATTATCCAAGGCCACCTCAAATCGAATTAACCGATAAGCACATCCAGATAGTATTTAATGGTGTAGTCATTGCTGATACACATCGTGCCTATCGAACGCTTGAAACAAGTCACCCCCCTTCTTACTATATTCCGCCTGAAGACATCAAAACAGATTACCTACAGCGTGCGAACGGTGGGTCGCTCTGCGAATGGAAAGGTCAGGCAACCTACTACACCGTTGCAGTTAAGGGCAAACGTGCCGTTAAAGTTGCTTGGACATATCACAACCCAACTGGACACTTTGAAGCGATTCGCGATTACTTAGCTTTTTATGTTTGTCCAATGGATAGTTGCTATCTAAATGGTGAAAAGGTTGAACCACAACCTGGGCATTTTTATGGCGGCTGGATAACAAAAGATATTGTTGGGCCGTTCAAAGGTGAACCTGGCAGTTGGTATTGGTAGGTTAAATGAGTTTATCGATAGCGGGATGGGGGTTGCTTCGCGCGGCAAGCTTCATCACGGGTCTGATTTTTGTCTATTGGACGCTTCAATCCGCTATCCGCGCGTTTGTACTTCCTCGTAATGAACGGGTCGCGATTCAGGCATTTGTCTTTCGCATCGTTCTTTCCTTCTTTCTAATTCGCCTCCGTAGAACGCAATCATATAAAGACAGAGACCGCATCATGGCTCTTTACGCGCCAATCGCGCTCTTGTTAATGCCTGTTGCCTATTTGATCCTTGTGCTGGCAGGCTATACCTTCATGTTCTGGGCGATTGATACGTCTAGTTGGAAAGATGCGTTTATCCTAAGCGGGTCTTCGCTGTTTACGCTGGGCTTTGCCATTGAAACTAGCTTTGCTCATCTTCTCTTGATCTATTCAGAAGCCACGATTGGATTAGGTTTGGTGGCGCTGCTCATCTCTTATCTACCCACGATGTATGGTGCTTTCTCACAGCGCGAACAAGCTGTGGCAATGTTAGAGGTTCGTGCAGGAGACCCCCCTTCTGCCAAAGAGCTGCTCAAACGTTTTCACCGCCTGCAACGCCTAGACGCCTTAGATGAGTTTTTTTCAGATTGGGAGAAATGGTTCGCGAGTATTGAAGAAACGCATACATCATTGCCAGCACTTGTCTTCTTCCGTTCTCCGTTGCCACATCGTTCATGGGTCACCGCGGCGGGCACAGTGTTGGATAGTGCAGCGCTTTACGCCTCGTGCATTGCTCCCCAGAGGGAGACTTATCGCGCGGCGCTGTGCATTCGGGCTGGTTATTTAGCATTGAACCAAGTTGCTGATTTTTTCCAATTGGACTACGAAACAACCCCATCGGCCGAAACGCCGATTAGTATTCTCTTTGAGGAGTTCGCATCTACTTATCAAGAACTTGTTGATAGCGGGCTGGTGATGAGACAGGATGTTGCTTCGGCTTGGGAGGATTTTCGTGGTTGGCGGGTAAATTACGATGCGGCGTTGATTCAACTGGCAAATCTGACGTTTGCACCGCATGTACCTTGGGTATCAGATCGTTCTTTGATTACAGGGCAACCACTTTTGAAGGGTGTTTTCGGCCGAATTCGGCACAAAATGATCGAGCAATAAAAAACCCCTCTTGCGAGGGGCTTTCAAAATTTCCACTTAGTTAGCTTAAGTATTGGCGCAAATGGCCCGCAAAATTCGGATGCCTTAGCTTACGCAATGCTTCTTTCTCAAGCTGACGAATACGTTCGCGAGACAAACCAAACATCTCACCAACTTCTTTCAGCGTCCGAGACTCCCCGTCTTGCAGCCCATAACGTAGGCGCAAGATACGTGCTTCACGTGGGGTTAATTGGTCAAGAATTTCACCAATTTCCTCAGTCAACATATTTTGTGCGACTGATTCCGCAGGTGCTGGCGCTTCAACGTCTTCAATGAAGTCACCAAGCTCAGCATCGGACTCTTCACCAACAGGACGTTCTAGATGAACAGGTTGGCGGCTCGTGCGCAACATCCAGCGCACACGCTCGGCTGGAAGTTCCATGTGCTCTGCAATTTCTTCAGGTGATGGTTGACGACCAAACTGTTGTTCAAGTTCCTGAGCAACCTGATACAGTTTGCTGATACGTCCACCAAGATGAGCTGGAATACGAATGGTTCGGCCATGATTAGCCAAAGCGCGTGTAACGGCTTGGCGAATCCACCATGTTGCATAGGTGCTGAAACGATTGCCACGACGATAATCGTATTTCTCAACCGCTTTCATCAGGCCAACATTGCCTTCTTGAATCAAGTCGAGGAACTGCAAACCACGTCCACGATATTTTTTTGCAATACTAACAACCAAACGGGTGTTTGCTCGAATCAAGTGAGCACGCGCTGCGTGGCTCATGCCAATAATATTGACAGCAATATCTTGTTCGTCCAGTGTAAGTAAGCTGAGATCTTGCTCTTCATACTCACGACCGGCTTCGATCTTCATTGCAAGATCAACTTCTTCCTCGGCAGAAAGAAGGTTTTGCTGGCCCATTTCACGGAAATAGAGACCAACTGAGTCATCGATCGGAACCGTGCTCAAATCAAATAGTGGGGCGCTGTGCGTTGCAGACTCTTCACGAGTGTATGCTGCTTTTTGCTCTGCCGCCGCCTTTTCTTCAGCGGCTTTTTTTGCTAAGCCCGCTTTGACTGCTGCTATCGCGTCTGATTCTTGTTCATAAACAGGAATCCCAGCAGCCTGAACCTCTTCTAAAATTGTGTCAAGCAAAGGGAGGTTATTCTCGATCTCAGGCAAAGATTTCAAGATTTGGTCATATGTGACATATCCGCGTTCCCCGGCTTGTGCCAACAATACATTAACCATCTCCATCTCTTTGAATGGTACAGCTAAATCGCCCATATAAGTTTATCCTCTTCCTAATAAGATTCTTTACTCCGCTCCCGAAAACGCGCCAGTAGGTGCGTCAAGCCAAGTATCAAACCTATCGTTGTAACTTAGTTAACATCCAAGCGCCCGAGCAGTCTAGCATATTTTTTGGAATAAAGTCAAGGGGGAATGTGAAAAAAATCACCAATCAATATGGGAGGGTATTTATCAACTGTTAATGCAAATTTGAACTGGAAAACGCAGTTTTTTCGATGCATTCACAACAATTGAATATTATTTTACAATATGCAGACCCTTCAATTTTTTATATAGATCTGCATAAAAGTACCATTAAGTAGATCACAAAAACATTTTGACTGCAAAAACGATTGAATAATTAGCCACTTGCCAGACTAAGGAGCCGTTTTTGCAAAGCGCCACTTGCTACTTTACTTTCAAGCACTTTTTGTGACGCACTTAGGCTACAGGGGATAATTCGGCCGCTACATCAGCATCAACGGCCGCTTGCGCCTTTTCAAGCAAGCGCTCAACACGAGAGGTCAATTGGCGTGATGTGATCGGTTTTGTCATGTAGTCGGTTGCCCCTGCTTCAAACGCCGCCTCGCGATCAACCTCTTGAATTCTAGCGGTCAGAATCATAATAGGCGTATGGGACGCAGAGCTTGCACGGATCTTGCGGCAAACTTCAAACCCGCTCAAATGCGGCATCATCAGATCAAGAATAAGTAGATCAGGTGTTTCCACAATAACACGATCAGAGCCTTCAACAGAATCATTTGCCAACACAGTCTCATGTCCTGCGCGTCGCAGGATCATGCCCACCATCATCAACAATTCTGGATCATCATCAATTACAAATATCTTAGCCAATTTAAGTACCTCTTGGGAGTATGAGTTGTGTTGACTCAATTAGTTCTACGGTAAAATTATCAATACAGATAGAAAGGGTTCACCGATGCTTTATCAAAAAAAAACTGTGATTGATTTCTATATTTGAAGCGTTCAAGAAATCAGATTTGGCATCAGAACGGTTAACTAGGCATTTAAACTAACATAGCGGACATCAATAGCTGCTAAAACAGCTTTTTTCTGCGTATATTGTTGCACCATAGTGAATTACCGTTATAACTCCGAATTTAGTCTACCACAGACAAAAACTAAGTAAAATAGCCTTGGTTTAATGATCAACGAATCTTTTCGCTTTGTTTATCGGCTTGTTATGTCCTATACAGAAGAAAGGTTCACCATGAACGCTATTGCAATAGTGTGGCATCTAGCGGACTTTGCAATATAGGTATTTTTTATATATTAGACATAACTTATTCATAATTCTTACGTATCCTATGAGGGTAAGTAAGTGAGCCACAAAAAGTGCTAGAAAGTAAAGTAGCAAGTGGCGCTTTGCAAAAACGGTTCATTAGTCTGACAAATGGCTAATTGTTCAACTGTTTTTGCAGTCAAAATGTTTTTGTGATCTACTTACAACTTACTATTTTAACTTTTTAACTTAGACAGGAAATTCAACATGGCAAATCGAAGCGCGTTTATGTATTTTGTTATAGGTGGTGTTATAGGCATATTGCTGGGCAGCATTTTGCAGAATCCAGTAGCAGGTCTAGCAATTGGGCTGGGGGTCGCGGGTGCAGGGTACTTTTTAGGCCAGCGCAACGGCGGTGCGCCTTCATTTGGTGGCGGGCGTAGCGCTGGGCGCGGTGCGTATCAGGCTTTGTTGGCAAAAGCACGAGGCGATAAAAGCCTTGCCGAGCGGTTGATAACTTATGAGCAAAAGCGCAACCCTGGCGGTTCACGTAATGAGTGGGCGGCGGATGCATTAGACCGTTGGAACCGCGATCGAAGCTAGCAGCTACACACCGATTGGATGCCAAGTGGTTTTAAATTCAACAAAGGGCTGGATCGTGTAGAGGCTAGTTTCGGCCGAAATCCAGTCCTCCAACCCCATATCATCATACCGCTTTGTGCGCTTAAGATTTTCGGCCGCAATCGTTTCAAGCTGCCGCCATTCATCCCCTGCCCCCCCGTAATAAGCAATTCCATTCAAATCCATATGCCCCGCAACATGCGCGATTAACTCATCGCGCGTTCCCGTCAACACATTTACCACCCCACTCGGCACATCACTAACGGCCAACACCTCGGCAAAGTCGATTGCCAAAGTAGGCGCGACATTCTCCACAATGGCGAGACAACTGTTGCCACTCAGAATAATTGGGCAAATTGCACAGACCAAACCAACTAGAGGCGACTGTCGGCTGACAAATGCGGCAACAACGCCTGTCGGCTCTGGCGTTGTAAAATTAAAGAAGGGCTGGGACACAGGGTTCACACTGCTCAAAACAGGGCCATATTTATCAGCCCAGCCAGCGTAAAAGAAAATAACGTCGATACTCTTGCTAACTAGCTTCGCAGCAATCTCTGCCTTTATGTCCAACAGTGACATCAATTTACGCTCGAATAGGTCGCGCCGATCTTCAAGCGTTTCGGCAATCCGATAAAGGATCAGGCTGCGATTAAAAGCGCTGCGCTTTGCCCAACCGCCTTGCGCTGCACGTGCCGCTTGCACCGCGTTGCGAAAATCTTTGCGTGTTGACCAACAATAGTTTGCCACCCAGTTGCCCTCCGCGTCATGCTGCGGCAGCACGCGCCCGCGTTCCGAACGTGGGAATTTGCCGTTGATATAAAGCTTGTATGTTTTGGGAATCGCAATTCGTTCGCTCATATTTGAGATCCTTTGCACGTTGCATCACAGCACAACATAGGGCAACAACCCTTGTAGGCCACCTTCTCGGCCGAATCCACTTTCTTTGTAGCCGCCAAATGGGGCCGCAGGATCAAATTTGTTGAACGTATTGCCCCAGATAACGCCAGCGCGAATTGCGCCTGCAATCTTGAATAATTTGCTGCCCTTGTCGCTCCAAATGCCTGCGCTGAGACCATAGGGCGTGTTGTTGGCTTTTTGCAAGGCTTCGGCCGGCGTGCGGAAGGTCATCACCGACAAGACAGGGCCAAAGATCTCTTCTTGTGCAATACGATGCGACTGGGCAACCTGTGTAAAAATCGTGGGGCGGAAAAAGTAGCCCTGTGTCGGCAGTTGGCAATCGGCATGCCACATTTGTGCGCCTTCTTGCTGACCCCAATCAACAAGTTCCGTAATTTTGGCAAGCTGTTCGGCCGAATTGATCGCACCCAAGTCGGTGTTTTTATCCATTGGGTTCCCAACACGTAGGGTAGCCATCCGCCGTTTTAGTTTATCAATCACCACATCCGCCACACTTTCTTGAATCAATAAGCGCGACCCTGCACAACAGACATGACCTTGATTAAAGAAGATGCCGCTCACAATGCCTTCAACCGCCTGATCAAGCGCCGCATCCTCAAAAATGATGTTTGCGCCTTTCCCGCCTAGCTCCAGCGTGAGCCGTTTACTTGTTCCAGCCAGATTACGGCGAATCAGTTTGCCAACTTCAGTGGAGCCAGTAAACGCCACCTTGTCTACGTCAGGGTGATTAACGAGCGCAGCACCCGTTGCACCTGCACCATTTACGATGTTGACAACGCCAGCAGGCAGGCCAGCCTGTTGACATAGTTCGGCAAATTTCATGGCGGTCAATGGGGTTGTTTCGGCCGATTTCAACACAACCGTGTTGCCAGCCGCCAACGCCGGCGCGATCTTCCATGCAAGCATAAGCAGCGGAAAATTCCACGGGATCACTTGCGCACACACGCCAATCGGCTTGGGTGATGCGCCAGGGAAGGCATAAATAAGTTTATCTGCCCAACCAGCGTAATAGAGAAAATGTGCAGCAACCAAGGGAATATCAACGTCACGTGTTTCTTTGATCGGCTTGCCATTATCAAGGGTTTCAAGGATAGCAAGTTCCTTAGCGTTTTCTTGAATCAATCGGCCGATTCGATAAATATATTTTCCGCGCTCGCTACCTGATAATCCGCTCCAACTCTTAAAAGCTTTCCGTGCAGCCTTAACCGCTCGATCTACCGTTTTTGCATCGGCCGTACCAAATTCAGCAAGCGGTTGCTCTGTCGCAGGATTAACGGACACAAAGTGCTGATCGCCTGCAACAAAAGCCCCATTGATAAAATGTCCATACTTTTTTTCGTATGAAACAAAATCTGGATTTTCAGGTGCAGGCGCATATTCCCAAAGATCACCAAACAGTAATTTGGGAACACTATCGGTTGCAGGCATGCTTGTGTCACTGTCTTGTACGTTTATTGTTGTCGTAGCATCCATAAGCTATTTTCTCGCTTGTTTGATTGCGACTCTCTATGCCGCAATCATATGTCGAAACGGTCAGCCTGTCGATTTTTGAAACGTTGACATACTCCCCGACCTAAAGGAACGGGGATTCTAGGGTTCGAGCAGAGATTGCGATGTTTCACCGTCTTACATCTCCTAACCCAGCAGTTGATGCCCCAACTGCACGAATGTTTAGAGCGGCGTTGTGGTCACGGTCTTTGACCAAGCCACAGCCGCCACATTAGATACAATAGCACATATCTAACGCCTATTCAACCCGAAAGGACATGCTAAAGCACGTGAGTTTCATCCCCGACTTGAAAGAACGGGGCTTTCACGGGCTAAAGCCCAAGAACCGTAAAAAAGCGGTGACGAAAACCTCAGAGGTTTTTGTTCACGTACTAGCGTTGACGATGACAAACCTCTGAGGTTTATGGATTAAACCCTAATTATGGCTGTGATCTTTCACTCATCATTGACTGTTGTGGGCGAGGGCGAGGTGTTGGGCGCGTCATGGGCTTCCGACGATAGCTTGTTTTTGGCGCACGCGCTTGTGGACGCTGCGGCGAACGTTTTGGCGGTTTCGTTGTATTGGCAGAAGCGGCACGTGGTATCTGATGTGGCTCAAGAATCAATGTAGGCTGTTCCTCATAAACAGGCTCATTTTCTTCATCTCCCAGCACGGCTGGGGCAATTTGGCTGCGCCGTGTGGAACGTGCGGGGCCTCTACTGATACCAGACCGGTGACGCACGGCTGTCCCACGTAAATTCGGCAAAATATCGTGTTTCTGGCGAGAAACGTATTGTGGATGACGGTTACTTTTGCGCTTTGATTCGGCAGTAAGGGCACGTTCAGGAATCGCAAGATCAAACAGTTGATCTCCTGCAATTGACAGCGCACCAATAAACAGGATTCGTGTTAACCAAACTAAAACAGCAACAAAGATGGGTACATAGTTAAGGATTTGCTCACGGCTCAGCACTTCATTGCCAAATCCTGGGCTTTCTAACAACGTAATCGAAACAGCCCACCAAGTCATTACCGCGTTCATGGTTGCGCCAATTAGCCACGCACCCATTAAGTACCACACATATGTAGGTTCATCTCTACCTTGTTCTGGCGTAAAGATCTTTGCAAGGCCTGCAAAATCTATCGCACAAAAAGCAACCGCTAGAATTCCAGCCCATGTAAACGTGGCGAACTCTTTGTCGCCCAACAAATTACTTAACGCATAACGTGTTGTGTCAAAATTAAATATCTCAAAGGCAAACAAAGCCATGGTTAATGTGACGCCCACAATTAGATGCTTTGAAATATTCACATTGGAGATTCCACTCTCCTTCGCTTGTTGAATCGAAAGACTCATAATATCAACTCCTTGTCACCAAGATCAGTAAATAATTGCATATGATTTTTGGCTGCACACCACAATATTTACCGTTGTTTTCTACTACTGATTACAAGGGGGCTTAAAATCAAATAGTTCCAATATTTGATGAAAGCACAGAACGCCCGTTCTCAATAGGTCTATAAAGATACTACTTTTACAGAACAAGTGTGTCAAGACTTATGTTCTATTTTGGGATAAGACGTGGGATACACAAGGGTTATGGGAAAAAAAGTGGGATAAAGCGGGAGGGAAATTAAGTAGTTAACAAAAGGATCTTGAGCTACAGAGGTGTAGAGAATATTAAATTTTTGATCAACAAACCTCAGAAGTTTTTATTCACACGCTAACGCAGACGACGACAAACCTCTGAGATTCTCGTTCTTATTTTCCTGTCCACGATGCTTTGCGCTTATTAACAAAGGCGTCCATTCCTTCTTTTTGGTCATCGGTGGAGAACAACATGTAGAACAAATTGCGTTCGAGATTGACCCCTTCTGTCAGCGTCATCTCATAGGCAGCGTTCACGGCCGCTTTGGCGAGGCGTAGCGCAACGGGTGCTTGCGAAGCGATTTTTTGTGCAAATTTAATCGACTCCTCGACATAGGTTTCAACAGGATAGATATGGTTGATCAAGCCGTGATTGAGTGCTTCTTCGGCCGAAAGATAACGCGCCCCCAAGCAGATCTCCATTGCCAACGACTTGCCAACTGCACGTGTGATACGCTGCGTACCGCCTGCCCCTGGAATGATCCCTAGATTAATCTCAGGCTGTCCAAATTGAGCTGATTCGCTCGCCACAATGATGTCACAAGCCATTGCAAACTCGCAGCCACCGCCCAGCGCAAAGCCCGACACAGCGGCAATAACTGGCTTCTTGAGCGTTTTGAGTTTATCCCAATACTCAATAAATGAGGCGTCCAGCATTGACGCAGGCGTTGCACCTGCCATTTGCTTAATATCTGCACCAGCGGCAAATGCGCGATCATGCCCATGAACCAGCATTGCACCAACATTTGGATCAGCGTCAAAAGCGGCTAGAGCATCCGTGGCGTCTTTGATCAACCCATGGTTAAAGGCGTTTAGTGCTTTCGGCCGATTCAACTGAATAACACCCACCCGCCCAACAATTCTTGTCAATACAAATTCATAGCTCATTTCTCGATCTCCTTCTATATGCGAAAGTCGCTCGTATATTTAGGCCATAGTCGCCAAATGATCACAGCAAAAATAACAATCCCAATGCTGTAAAACCAGATCATGCTAATTGGCTCAACCGCCGTTAGCATATGCCACACCGTGAGGGTTTGAAGCGCCTGAATCAATGCAACCCCCATAAAACTGCCGGCTCGCAGCCGAATCACAGCGTACAAAATTCCCCAAACGACAAAGTAAAGAATTGCAAAGCGAGCGGTAAAACTATCAGCAACAAACGCATACTGTGCTTCACCATATAGTAAATATGCGGCAAAACCAAAGATCACACCTGTATATATGGTTGCGGTCAATGGGGTGCGCCATTCGACCATAGCGCGAAAGAGTAGGCCAAATGTCCAAAGTTGTACACAGAATGCCTCGAATATCAACAGAAAAAGGAAGGTTATCCCCAGGTTACGTCCACTGCCTCCAATTCCAACCGCAATAAAGCGTGCAATGAGTAACCCGATCCAAGCCAAAAAAGCAAATCCGATTCCTGCAAACATCGGCCGACCATTGCGAAAACTTAACCCATCTCCACCAAATTGCGGCAGCCCAAGCGCCAAACTGACAAGGCCCAAAACAGCCAGCGTCACAGCCTGTGGATTCTCTACAAGTTGATAGTTACTCGCAATCGCGGTTGCAATGCCAGCAGCAATAATGGGGAAGATAAATGCTCGGAAAACCACCATATATGGGGTGTCACTGTCAGTTTGTCTGTGCATAGATCGCCGATTTTAGCATTTATAAGTGGGTAACGCATGGACAACCTGTGTATAAGTCGTGGATAACTGTGGATAACAATCTTTTACGGTGGACAACTTTTATTTTCAATAAAACCCCAAATGTTGCGTAGAACAAATGAGCACCCCCATATATGGGTTTTTGCTGGAATTTACGGCATTTTAGGCGATTTTTGGGCAAATTTATGAACACAGTCTATCCACAAGTAATCCACAACCCCTGTGGATTACTTGTGATCGGGTCACCCGTATATGTGGGGGTAAATCATTGCCAAAACCCCCACATATACGGTAATTAGAGGTTGCCAAAAAGTTATCCACATAATCCACAGCCCCTACTGCTTATACTAAAAAAGATACTTATTTATGCATAAGTATGTGTATAACTCTTGGATAACTTATGCATAACTATCCACAGGTTATCCAGATCCCCAAAAAATTTTAAAAAATACGTCATCTAAACAGCCTCATAAACTTAATAAAATGGCTAAAAAATATCTCTTAAAAATGCCACCACAATTAAATATTGCGCTAGGTAGTAAGTAAACATCACAATAAAATTGCGGTAAGCAACAGGTTGCACAAACTTATCAACAGCAATAGTTGCATCTGATAACATAAAGATAATTGCACCTGTAACGAGCATGAGGTTGAATGGACTGTGGAGAGCGGCCGTGAGGCCCATTGCGATAATGATGCTCACATAAAACAAAACGGGGATGCGAAGTTTGCCGAGTACTGGGTACAAACGTGGGATCAGCAATATGGCAATGAGAAGTGTGAATGCGATGGGGAGAAGTGCTGCGAGGGTAAAGACAAGGCTTCGGCCGAAAATCCACACATACGCCACATGCGCCAATAGAAAAAAACCTAGCCCCTGCACAAAGTAGCGTTCGCCATCTAGACCAAGCGCAATATCGCCAGCGGCCGACAGCAGTAACGCAATGGTAAGCATACGTGGCGCATCGATCCAGATGCACCAGCTTGCTAACAACAAAATCGGTGCGGCTTTGAGCAACACAAGTCGCGTTGGTGTTCGGTCTTGGAAAAGTAGATAGAGGGCGGAGAGCGTGATGTAGAGGGTGGTGATCATATGATTTCGGCCGAAATATCAGTCAGTTAACGCACCTATGCTACCATAGGGCTGTTGTCAACTATATGGAGAAATCAGATGCGTCTACGCCTTCGTCAAATTTTTGTCCCAGCCAGCTTAGCCCTTGTGATTATCGTCAATACGCTTGCCGTCACCCTACCAATCAACAATCAGTCAACTGAGGAAATCTCAGACAGCTTCCCCGTTTTTTTTGTACCCGCAGGGTATGTCTTTTCAATTTGGGGCCTAATCTATTTAGGGTTGATTGCCTATGTCATCTATCAGCTACTCCCCTCTCAGCGCCAGAATCGACTGCATGCCCAAATCGCGCCTTGGTTTATTCTTAACTGTTTATGCAACAGCGCATGGATCTTTGCGTGGCACTATAATCAGGTTGCACTTTCCGTTGGGATCATGCTGGGGATTTTGTTGACGCTTTGCTGGATCTATTGGGTGATCGGTATCGGCCGATTTCCCGTCTCACGTGGTGAAGCGTGGCTAATGCGTTTTCCCTTTAGCATTTACCTTGCATGGATCACCGTTGCAACGATTGCTAACGTCACGACGTTTCTGTATGACATTCAATGGGATGGCTTTGGTCTTGCACCCGATTTATGGGCCGTGATCATGTTGATCATTGCCGCTATCGTAACGGGCATGGTTACCCTTCGTCACCATGATCCCGCGTTTATTGGCGTCGTTGTGTGGGCCTTTGTCGGCATCGCTGTCAAACACAGCGCCACGCAATCTGTCTTTGGAACGGCGCTCGTGATGACCGTTTTAGTGCTGCTCACTTTCTTCATCCAGACGCCACGCCGCAGACAAATCTATGATTCATAAAATTTTGGTCAATGACAGAGTCTAATCTACTTGAGATCAAAAAAGGAGAACAGCTTATTAAGCCAGTTCTCCTTTCGAGCCGCTTTAGATTTATTAGATGCCTACTTAGTGTTTTAGATATTCTTTCAAGAAGCGTCCTGTGTGGGATGCCTCAACGGCTGCAATATCTTCTGGTGTGCCTTCCGCCACAATGTAGCCTCCAAGCTCACCGCCTTCTGGCCCCAAATCCACAACGTAATCTGCCACTTTGATAATGTCGAGGTTGTGTTCGATGATGATTACTGAGTTCCCTTTGTCAACCAGTCGGTTAAGCGCCCCAATTAGCCGTGCAACGTCGTGACTGTGTAAGCCGACTGAGGGTTCATCTAGGATGTAGATCGTGCGTCCTGTCGCAATTTTGCTAAGTTCACGGCTTAATTTGATACGCTGGGCTTCTCCACCGCTCAAAGTTGGCGCAGATTGACCGAGTTTGATGTAATCTAGGCCAACATCAAGCATCGTTTGCAAGCGACGGCGTATCGACGGGTGAGCATCTAAAAATTCAAATGCTTCCTCAATCGTTAATTCCAAAATGTCGGCAATGTTCTTGCCTTTGTACGTGACTTGTAACGTTTCGCGGTTGTATCGTGCGCCTTTGCAAATTTCGCAAGGCACATAGATGTCGGGCAAGAACTGCATCTCAATCCGATTTTGCCCCTGCCCTTCACAGGCCTCACAGCGTCCGCCTTTGACGTTGAAACTGAAACGGCCCGGTTTATACCCGCGCACCTTGCTTTCGTTGAGGCTGGCGAACAGTTCGCGGATGGGGTTAAACAGGTTGGTATAGGTTGCAGGGTTTGAACGTGGTGTTCGGCCGATAGGACTCTGATCAATCCGAATCACCTTATCCAACGCCTCTAACCCCTCAAACTTATCATGCCTTCCTGGTAACTCCTTCGACTTGTAAAAGTGCTGATACAGTTTCTTACTCAGTGTTTCAATCACCAACGAACTCTTGCCGCTGCCGCTGACCCCCGTAAAACAAACCATTGTGCTGAGCGGGATGGAGACATCGATCTTTTTGAGGTTGTTCACCTGTGCGCCTGTGATCTTTAAGAAATTACCGTTGCCATCGCGCCGCATTCTTGGCGTTGGGATACTTAATTCACCGCTCAGATAACGTCCTGTGAGCGAGTTTTTGTTTGCTTGGACTTCGGCCGGTGTGCCTGCGGCAACGATCTGACCGCCGTGCTTACCTGCGCCCGGCCCAAGGTCGATCAAATGGTCGGCCGCTCGCATCGTGTCCTCATCATGCTCCACGACGAGAACGGTGTTGCCCAAATCGCGCATCCCTTGCAGGGTACGAATGAGCCGCTCGTTGTCACGCTGGTGCAGCCCGATTGATGGCTCATCCAAAACGTACAGCACGCCCATCAGCCGCGACCCGATCTGCGTGGCAAGTCGAATTCGTTGTGCCTCACCGCCCGACAGGGTTCCGGCCGAACGACTCAGGGTTAGATATTCCAACCCAACATCAGACAGGAATTGCAGCCGTTCCTGAACTTCTTTCATGATCGGCGTAGCGATCAACTGTTGACGAGTCGAGAGTTCATTATCTGTTGATAAGTCATTGGCCCAGCGCAATGATTTGAGTACGGGCCAACTGGTGACCTGATGAATTGCCGTGTCCTTCAGCCGCACCGCACGCGCAATGGCGCTCAGCCGTGCGCCACTACATGCTTCGCAGGGCAGATCGAGCATATACTCGCCGATTTTGCCCCGCATGTAATCGCTCGTTGTTTCCTTGTAGCGTCGACGCAGATTGTTGATGACGCCTTCGTACTTTGTTTTGTAGACACGGGTTGCGCCATCGCGATTGGTGTAGCGCACGGGGATCTCTGTTGTTTGTGACCCGTAAAGCAGAACGCGAATTTGCGCCTCGTTTAGTTCGCTGACAGGCACATTCAACGGAATCTCAAAATGTTGAGCCGTCGATTTCAACAGTTGCCAGTAATAGCCTTGTTTGTCATCGGTTGGCCAAGCAACAATTGCGCCATCCTGCACGCTTAAACTACGGTCAGGAATTACCAAGTCAGGGTTGATCTCTTTTTTCGTGCCAAGCCCTTGACAATGGTGGCAAGCGCCGTGTGGATTGTTGAAACTAAACGTGCGCGGCTCAATTTCTGGAATGCTTGTGCCGTCATAGGCACAAAACAAATGCTCAGAGTACAGGTGATCAACCGCTTTGCCGCGTTCTGTCACGTCGGTGATGATCACCACCCCATTTCCCAAGGTGAGGGCCGTTTCAACCGAATCGGTCACGCGCGTACGGATTCCCTGATATTCCTCATCCGAGTGGGACAATTTATCAATGTCACGTAGCGCGAGGCGATCGACAACCGCTTCAATCGTGTGATTTTTGTAGCGATCAAGTTCGATTTTGTCGTCTACGCTGCGGATTTCGCCGTTCACGCGCACACGCACATAGCCTTCTTTGCGAACGTCATCAAAAACAGGCTGGTGGTGTCCCTTGCGATCTTTGATCAAAGGGGCAAGCACAAGTAGACGGTGGTTGGGAAAGTCGCGCAGAATATTGTTGACGATTGATTCGGCCGATTGGGGCATCACAGGTCGAGCGCACACAGGGCAATGAGGCGTACCCGCACGTGCAAACAGCAGACGCAAATAATCATACACCTCGGTAACTGTTCCAACTGTTGAGCGCGGATTGGAGCTAACACCTTTTTGGTCAATCGAAACGGCGGGACTCAGCCCTTCGATTTGATCGACATCTGGTTTTTCCATTTGCCCAAGAAATTGACGCGCATAAGCAGACAGCGATTCGACATAGCGCCGCTGCCCCTCTGCAAAAATTGTGTGAAACGCCAATGAGGACTTCCCAGAGCCTGAAACACCTGTGATCACAACTAGCTGATCACGAGGGATCTCAACATCAATATTTTTAAGATTATGCTCGCGAGCACCGCGTACCGTAATTTTCTTTTCAACCATAATGGGGAACCATAATTGACTCAAGTAGACTATCAGGAGTCTTTGACTGCAAAAATGGTTGCACAATGAACCATTTGCCAGACTAATGAGTCGTTTTTGCAAAGGGGTAGAATTTTGACAAAAATAGAACATAAAGTCTAGCACAAGCGTTGATTCGACACCACAAAAAAACGGGCTAGAAATTGATCAAGAGGATATGTTGCAAAAACGTTGTGGAACTAACGAAATTGTTTAACCTATGTTAAGTTAACGTGCCAAATTGGCTTTAGGGGGAACCTTGTTTGCGCTTCGATCGTTACTTGATTATGATGGCTATTAATCAAGCAGCATCGTGCAGATCGCATTTCTTAAGAGTTCACAATGTGACTTATTGTAAGAATGCAACTATTGCTCACTTATGAACTTAGATAATCGACGTATCTATTACATTCTAATCGGCATTATTTTGGCAACGATCCCATGTTATTGCACTGGGATTACAGCGTATCAGGTGGCAAATAACAATTCGTTTGAGCCAGCGGCGACGGTGTTTGTTTCAACCTCTGAATCAGAGGTTAGTAATGGTGTGGCGACGTCTCGGCCGACAGAAACCGCGACAGCAACAAATTCTGCAACCAAGGAACCGCCACCCACCGCGACAGAAAACGCCACGGTCGTCTCTGCCCCAACCGCGTTGCCCACAGATGCCCCAACGGAATTGCCCACAGGAACAACGGCCTCGGCGTTGCCAACTCGTTTGCCAACGGCCACGTTGACGCCTTCCCGTACGCCAGCCCCATCAAGCACGCCAACCAATACGCCGTGGCCGACGCACACACCATGGCCAACGCACACAAGCACGCCGTGGCCGACGCACACAGGTACACCGTGGCCAACACATACGCCAGTTCCACCAACGGCAACGCCAGTTCCACCAACGGCAACGCACACGGCAACGCCAGTTCCACCAACGCCAATTCCACCAACGGCAACGCACACGCCAACACCGATTCCACCAACGGCAACCGCAACGGCAACGCACACGCCACTGCCACCCACGGCGACCGCAACGGCAACCGTCACGCCATTGCCGCCCACGGCGACCAGTACACCTGTGCCGCCAACAGCAACAACAGCCGCAACATCTGTGCCGCCTACTGCGACACTCATGCCCACTTCCGTTGTCCCAACCGATACGCCCATGCCAGCTCCAACTGATACGGTGGTTCCAGCACCAACA
Organism: Promineifilaceae bacterium (SeqCode); assembly: GCA_049614105.1. Taxonomy (GTDB): domain Bacteria; phylum Chloroflexota; class Anaerolineae; order Promineifilales; family Promineifilaceae; genus CALECP01. The sequence continues at coordinate 701 of JBMZDF010000051.1, read as the reverse complement.
CCAACACCATAAAGCCGTTTGGCAAATTCTGAACAGAAGTTGCTATTCACAAGCCTATAAAAGTGCTCACTTACTTGAGCACTTTTTTGTTCCCATATGCATTCTTCGCCTATCATTTGCAACGCTGTCGCTTTTTGTATGCACCATGTTGACGCTCAGGCAGGACTTTTGGCGGTTAGGATAAGAATAGACTAAGCTCAGCATTTGATACGTGCCTACGCTTAAGTAGATCACAAGTAGTCATTGACAAAAACCTCAGAGGTTTTTATGTGCAAACCAGAGTAGATGACAACAAACCTCTGAGGTTTATTGATCGAAACTTGCAGTCAAAATTTTTTGTGTGATCTACTTAACAGGAGCTACTATGTCGCTGCTTGAACAACTGAAATTACTAACACAAACGCCTGGTCCATCGGGGCTTGAAAGCCAGATAGCCGTTGTGATACAGGATTTATGGAAACCGCTGGCCGATTCGGCCGAAATTGATCACATGGGTAACGTGATCGCCATCAAAAATGGCACAGGAGACGCCCCCCGCAAAAAACTGATGATCTCAGCCCACATGGACGAACTGGGGCTGATGGTTCGCGCAATTGAAACATACAACGGATACGGATTTTTGCGCGTGCTGCCGCTGGGGGGCGTTGACACCCGTCAACTGCCCGGACAACGGGTAACCGTTCACGGCCAGACGCCTCTGG
>JBMZDF010000050.1:0-19400 GCA_049614105.1 Promineifilaceae bacterium (SeqCode) | reverse complement strand
TCAACGCACCTGCGGCCGTGTTGGGCGGAATTCTGCTGGGCATGATTGAAAACTTGGGGGCAGGAATCACCAAATCGGGCATCAAGGATATTTTTGCCTTTGTGATTTTGATTTTTGTCCTGTTATTTAAGCCAGACGGCATCTTGAGCCGTCGTGAAAGCGTGGAGAAGGTGTGACAATGGTTGTGATGCGCGATGCGACACTTGATGATTTGTCAGCCGTGGTGGCGATGTTGGCAGATGACGATTTGGGAAGCGGGCGGGAAGTGGCTTCGGCCGAAATTTCCCCCGCATACACCGCCGCCTTCCACAAAATCACGAGCGACTCCAACCACCGCCTCATTATCGCCGAACTCAATGGCGACATTGTTGGCACATTTCACCTCATCTACATTCCGTCACTATCCTACACAGGCCGCACCCGCGCCCAAATCGAGTCAGTTCGCACTGTCAACCACCTGCGCGGGCAAGGGATTGGCAAGCAAATGATGGCGTGGGCGATCGAAGAAGCCCGCAACGCAGGTTGCAATCTCGTCCAGCTCTCAACCAACAATTACCGCAAACGAGCACATCGCTTTTACGAAAAGCTTGGTTTCAAAGCCTCACATCAGGGAATGAAGTTGATTCTCTAATCTATTCTATGGATGAGTTACCTATTTTCTTCATGGTTGTATTCACTTTATTTGAACAGTTTGTCTTAGCAAGCCAACCGAAAACGATTGCCCTCTCTCTTCCTAATATGCCAGCGTAGTAAGCATCATGAAACGATTAAATCAGTTACAAGGTAACAATTTAGGCATTCTATTGTTGACCCTCTTAATCTTGTTGATTGGCTGGGTCGAGCAGGTCGAACCTGGCGGCATCGGCATTACGGAGCTAACGGCGGGTATTTTCACGTTTAACTCCGTTGTCCGCATTGGGATTTTGACGATTGTTGTCGTTGGCCTAAACATCTTAGTTGGCTTTGCGGGACAAGTATCGTTAGGACAAGCCGCGTTCTATGGGATCGGCGCATACGTCTCGGCCGTTTTCACAACGCAAGCATCTGAGTTAGGCATCCCTGCGGGACTAGCCGAAGCGTGGTGGTGGCCTTGGCTCCTCATGGTTGCTGGCGTGCTGTTCACGGGTGGCTTCACCTATTTAGTCGGCAAACCAATTTTGCGGCTCAAAGGACACTATCTCGGCATGGCAACGTTAGGGCTGGGCATCGTGATTTTCATTTTGTTCCGTGAAAATCTCGCCATCAAGCCCTCAACGCTTATTATCACGGGCGGATCAGACGGTTTGCCCGACGTGCCGCGTCTCAGCATCGGCAGTTATGAGCTGTGGCCGCTGCATCGCTATTTTTATCTGGTGTGGTTCTTTGCCATTCTGTCAATCGTTGTTGGGCATAATGTGGTCAATTCACGGGCTGGCCGTGCGCTGCGGGCGATTCACGGTAGCGAAATTGCAGCTGAGGTGATGGGTGTTGACACGGCCAGTTTGAAGCTACAGGCGTTGATGCTTAGCACAATGATGGCGAGTTTGGCAGGCAGTTTGTACGCACATTTTCAAGCGGCCGTTTCACCAACGCCCTTCGATTTTGGGGCATCGCTGGAGCTAGTCGTCATGTCGGCCGTTGGCGGCGTTGGCACAATCTGGGGTGCGCCGCTGGGTGTCTTTATCATTCTGGGTATCGGTGAGTTTCTACGCGCCTATTTGCATCTGATTTCGGATAACGTGGGCAGCGAGGTGGAGCCAATTATCTTTGGCACAATTTTGGTCGTCATCATGATATTTATGCCTGACGGGATTGCAAAGCAGTTATCGAAACTATTTAACAGGCGTTCGGCCGAAAAAGAGGCCAACACATGAGCGTCAAACCCCTGCTCGAACTCAAGAATATCAACATGGTGTTTGGCGGTCTAGCCGCCCTCACCAACGTCAACACCCGCGTGATGCCAGGCCAAATCAAGGCGATTATCGGCCCCAACGGCGCAGGCAAAACAACCCTATTCAACATCATCTCAGGTATTTACACGCCCACCGCAGGCGAAGTCATTCTGAATGGAGAGGTAATCAACGGGCTAGCGCCCAATGTTGTGTCGGGCAAAGGTATCACGCGAACCTTCCAAACGATTCGCCTGTTTCAAGGCATGACGGTGCTGGAAAACGTCATGGTTGGGCAGCATCGCCAAACAAAAGCGGGCATTATTGCCGCCGCGCTGCGTCTGCCCAGCGCCCAACGCGAAGAAAAACAGATTCGCCAGAAGGCAAGCACCCTGCTCGAAATGGCAGGACTTGCCGATCGGGCGCACGAAATTGCGACCGAACTGCCTTTCGGAATTCAGCGACGGGTTGAAATCACACGCGCCTTAGCCACCGAACCGAGCCTCATTTTGCTAGATGAGCCGGCCGCAGGGCTGAATGAGTCGGAAGGACATGAACTGATGACTTTTGTACGCACAATTCGCGACCAAGGCATCACCGTGATGCTGGTTGAGCATGACATGGATGTGGTCATGGGGTTGGTTGATGAGCTGCTTGTTTTGGAGTATGGTCGGCCGATAGCAGACGCCGATCCCGTTTCAGTGCAGCAAAATCCAGACGTGATCCGCGCCTACTTGGGGGATGAATAAGATGTTGCTCTCTCTCAAAAATGTAAACACCTACTACGGTCAAATCCGTGCGCTCAAAGATGTGACGCTGCATGTGGACAAAGGGGAAATCGTTGCCCTTGTTGGCGCAAATGGTGCGGGCAAAACAACCCTGCTCAACACAATCAGCGGCCTGTTGCAAGCCAAATCGGGCAGCATTCACTTTGAGGGCAGCGAGATCACGCGCAAACAAGCGGCCCAAATTGTGCGGGCTGGCATCTCGCACGTCCCAGAGCATCGGCAGGTGTTTGGCGACATGACCGTTCATGACAATCTGCTGCTGGGCGCATATCAACGGTATCGCAAAGTGGGCATGAAAGCGGTTGAAAAAGATGTTGACTGGGTTTACTCAATTTTTCCGCGTCTCAAGGAGCGTACAGAGCAGTTTGCCCGCACGATGAGCGGTGGTGAGCAGCAGATGTTGGCGATTGGGCGCGGGATGATGGCTCGGCCGAAGCTGATGATTTTTGACGAACCTTCGCTCGGTTTAGCCCCTCTCATTGTCAAAGATTTATTTGGTGTGATTAGCCAATTGCGTGAGGATGGGATGACGATTTTGCTGGTGGAGCAAAACGCACGCGCTGCGCTACGCCTCGCCGATCGGGGCTACGTGCTCGAAACAGGCCACGTCGAGTTATCGGGCGACGCGGCCGACTTACTCAACGATCAACGTGTTCAGGAAGCATACTTGGGTGGTCGGAAGGCCGCAAACCCAGCGGAACGCAAACGGTGATGAGGGTTCCTTCGCCCACAGGAGATTCTATTTGGTAGCTTGCGCCAAGCAGTTGGGCGCGTTCTCGCATGCCAATGAGGCCAAAATGGCCGCCTGTGACCAGTTCCGCTTCGGCCGTCTGCTTAAACCCATCGCCGTCATCTTCAATTTTGAGGGTGATCTGATTCGGCCGAAAATCAAGCCACACCTCCACCTGTGACGCATTGGCATGCTGTATCACATTGCCCACCGCCGACTGCACAATTCGATACAGCGCCAGTTCAATCGACTCGCTCACACGGCACGACACCCCCGTCACGTCAAATTCCACAAACAAATCGCTGCGTTCGCGCACCTTCTTTGCCAGCGAACCAAGCGCCGCAACAAGCCCCAACTCATCTAAATACGTCGGGCGCAATTCCTGAATAAACTGACGCAAACTGCCAATGATTCCATCGATCACACCCTGCATCTCGTCCAAATCAGAGGCGGCTGACGATTGAGCGTGATCAAACGCGGCAAGTTCAACGCGCTGATTCAAGAAGATTAGCCGCTGGATTGTGTCGTCGTGTAGTTCTCGCGCCAACCGTCGCCGCTCGGCTTCTTGCCCCAACGTGACCGCATCCGCGTAAGATTGGATCAGCCGCTTGGCGTCCTGTTCAACCGAAACGGTTTGCTGCAATCGCACTTTGTCTGCTTCCAGCAAAATCGCCTCGCGCCAGCGCCGCCATGCATAAATCGACAACCCGATCGACAGCACGATCGCCAAGGTCATGATTTCTGTCACCAGCAGCGCCTCATTTTCGGTTGCCCAAATCACCAGCCGTTGGAACGAATCAATGTATAGCTCAAGCACTGCAAAAACGATGGCAACCATGCCGATCAGCAGCAGTTCAAGGCGAGCAGTGCGGCTTGTGTTATTCATAACTTAGGTCGAGCAAGCCCAGCGCTATCGCTTTGGTCACGGCCTCGGTGCGGCTGTTCACATCCAGCTTGCTGAAAACTTTACGCAGGTGGCCCTGCACGGTGCGGTTGCTGATGTGTAGTTGGTTGCCTATCTCTTTGTTGGTCAACCCTTTGGCGGTGAGGCGCAGGACTTCGTGTTCGCGATCGGACAATTCGGCCGAAACCGCCGCCTGCCTGTTATTGACCAACAACCCCATTAACTTTGTTGCAATCGCGGGATCAAGCGCCGAATCGCCCGCCATCACCGTCTCCACAGCCCGAATCAGCTTGGCAGGTGACGTATTTTTGAGCACATACCCATTCGCGCCAGCTTCCAACGCCGCCATAATGTACGGATCGTCATCATAAGCGGACAGCATGATAATTTTTGTGTCGGGCAGCGTGGCGCGAATCCAGCGGGCCAAATCGATTCCGCCCTGATTCGGCATTTTGATGTCAAGCAACGCAACTTGCGGCTTATTTGCACGCAACACATCATGCGCCATCAGTCCGTCTGATGCTTCGCCCACAACCGCAATTGAGTTCGAGCGCTCTAAATATTGGCGGGTTCCCGCTCGCACCAAATCGTGATCATCTACAAGGACTACCGTTATTTTATCGTTCATAAATAGTTTGTGGGGACTTCTGACGCCCTAATCGTTCACGTAACATACACCGCTTGCAACCGCTTGTCGACACGACATTTGCACTCCCTGCGTAAGCCATATGGCGCATTGGCGCACGCGCTGTCCACGCGCTTGCAACACGCCAAATTGAGATCAAAGGGTGTGAGGTCGGCGCTTACACACAGAGCGTCCATCTTCTATCATTTACCACATGCAAACGATTATCGTCCTTTCCGTCAGCTTTTTCCTTATCGCACTTGCCGCCAAAAAAGTCGGGCAGTGGTTTTCGGCCGTTGGCCTCCCCTACATCACAGGCTACCTGTTAGCAGGTGTTGTCGCGGGTCCCTTCGTCCTCGAACTCATGCCCAAAGAGGCCGCAACAAGTCTACGCTTTATCGACGAAATTTCCTTGGGCATCATCGCCTTTGTCGCGGGCAGCGAGTTGTATCTTAAAGAGATTCGCCCCCGTGTGCGCAGCATTAGCTGGATTGTGGGGATGGTAATGCTGATTGCGTTGCCCTTGGGCGGCATCAGTCTGTTTATCCTAACAGATTACATTCCTTTCACCGCAGGGATGCCGTTTACTAGCCGCGTCGCCGTTGCCATTTTAGGCGGCACGATTTTGCTTGCGCTCTCGCCGCCTTCGACGATTGCCGTCATCAAAGAGGTGAAGGCAAAAGGCAACTTCACAAGCACGCTGCTTGGCGTCACGGTCTCAATGGACGTGATGATTATTGTGCTGTTTGCCGTTGCGGTTGCCATTGCTTCGGCCATGTTAACAGGTGTCGGCTTCAGCCCACTTTTTGCACTATTGTTGATAGTCGACCTCGGTCTAGCAATCGTCGCGGGGGTATTATCTGGTTATCTCCTGCAAGGGGTGTTGGCTGCCCCCTTCCGCAAAGTGGTCAAAATGGGGCTAATTTTGGCGCTTGGCTACAGCATCTTTGCTGGCTCGCATCTTCTAACGGAGCTAACCAAAGGGACGTTGCTCGAACTACACGCCGAGCCGCTGCTGGTCGCACTGATCGCAGGTTTCTACATCACAAACTACACAAACTATCGCAAGCCGTTTGAGGAACTGCTGCACCACATCGGCCCACCCGTCTACGTTGCATTTTTCACGCTCACAGGGGTTGGCCTCAAGCTGGACATCTTGACCGCGACCCTGCCGATTGCAATCGCCTTGTTCGCAATTCGCTTCGTTGGCATTAACCTTGGTGCTTATGCTGGCAGCCGCTTGGCAGGCGAACCAACGCGGTTTACCCGTTACGCAGGGTTGGCGCTCATCACGCAGGCAGGCATCGCGCTTGGGCTGGCGCGTGAAGTCGCTGTCGAGTTTCCGCTGTTGGGGGATGCGTTCTCAACGATGGTTATTTCGGTGGTCGTGCTCAACGAGATATTTGGCCCAATGTTCTTAAAAGAGGCGCTCAAGCGTGTCGGTGAGGCCAATTTGCCAGAGGCGTCTTCGGCCGATTATGTGCGCGACGTGCTCATTTTAGGCATCGAGGACCAATCGGTTGAACTAGCCCGTTCGCTCCAAACCAGCGGCTGGAAAGTTATCTTAGCCGACACCGACCGTGAACACACCGCCCGTTATCAAGACATAGACGGCATCGCGGTTCACCATGTCGAAGCGGTCGATGAATCAGGGCTAAACGGGTTGTTGACCAATCGTACCGACGCCATCGTCACACTTTTGTCTGATGATGACGCCAATCAAGCGGCACTGGCGCTTGCTTACAAAAAAGGCGTGACGCGACAGGTTGTTCGGCCGAATGATTTAGGCCGCAGCAGTCAGCTCAACGAATTCGGCGCACTGATTGTTGACCCAACCTCCGCCATGGTTAACCTACTGGAACAGACCGTCCGCGCCCCACAATCGGCCGCCGTCCTGCTCCATCAAGACTCTGGCCGCGAGCTTGTGCAGGTCACCATCAGCAATCCAGACATCAACGGACATCTGCTGCGCGACCTGAGAATGCCAACCGATGTGCTGCTGCTTGACGTGACCCGCGATGGGGATGTCATTCTGCCCAACGGCTACACACGCCTGCGTCACGGCGATGAAGTCACGCTGATTGGCCGCGAACCAAGCCTCAGTGATGCAACAATGCGGCTCGGATTCTAAAGGCTAAGTGCGCCACAAAAAGTGGCGCTTTGCAAAAATACCCTCTCATCAATTTCGTTTTCAGATAGTCAAAATTTCAGGTTGTCAGGGAGAACCGTACAACCACTTACGACAATATCTGTACTCTATTTCTTGGAAACGGACACAGCGTCCGCTCCAAACATGACAAACATGCTAAACAAACAACTTACGCTTGGTTCCGCATTTGGCACGACAATCACAATTCACCTTAGCTGGCTTTGGATTCTGCCTCTGATAATTGGCTCGCTCGTTTATATGCAGATTGAACCACCTATTGAGGCGATTGTTACGGGGCTGCTGCTGTTCGGCAGCGTCCTTCTCGCAACCGTTGCACGCTTGTGGATTGCAAATCAGGAAAAGCTTCAATGGCGTAAAGTTACGCTTTTCCTCGTTGGCAGCAGCGTCCAACGTGACGTTCGCAGCACACCAACTCAAGAAATGTTGATCGAAACGGCTGGATTAGGGGTAAACTTGTTGTTGGCAATTCTGTTTACATCGCTTTGGTTAGCTTTGCCTAGCGGGGCGTTGGGTATCGAAATGGAGATTGTTGCCATTTTCAACGCAGCACTTATCGTGTTCGGCCTTTTACTTCGCCTTTCACCGAACCATGATAATCTGCTGCACGCGGCTTTTGCGGTTGTTTTCGGCCGAACATGGGCGCATGATTTGATAATCTTTTTCCATTCGGTTATCCTGATGCTGTTTGCTCTTTCGAGCATCTTTGCCCTTGGGTTCGGTGCGTTGGCGTTTGGCTGGTGGTTCGCAATTGCGCTGATGTTGTCTCAATTGACAATGACGGCTGAACAACAGGGTGATTATCGTGCGGATCTGCCATTGAGTGCCTCTGCGGGATTATCGGCCGAAAGCAGCAACAGTCGCCAAAAAGCACAGATCTAACCTGTCTATTGATAATTCACGGCTGTTTATCTTGAAAAGCGGTTTTCATCAATTGTCACGTATGTGTGTCCTGTAAAGGTGTCTTGGCTAAATTTTTGACTGGTCTGGTTCTCAGGAAGCGTGCCTGACCATCTATATTACTTTGGATTTAGGATTAAACTATGTGGATTGATGCACTAATCGTTGTTGTTTGTATTGTTGGCCTTTGGCTTGGAGGGTCTTGGATTGTTGATGCCGCAGCGCGAATTGCGCGTAAGGTCGGTATGTCTGAACTCGTTATTGGATTAACGATTGTCGCCATCGGCACGTCTGCCCCCGAATTTGCCGTCACCGTTGCCGCCGCTCTTAATGGGCAGTCTGATATTTCTGTAGGCAATGTGGTCGGCTCGAATATCTTCAATTTGGGATTCATTTTGGGCGGGGTTGCGCTCATCGCAGGCATCCCCACAACGCCCAAACTGGTTTGGCGCGACGGCATGATGCTGATTGCAACCACATTACTCTTACTGTTTTTCCTAATCGATTTACATCTTGCGTCTTGGGAAGGGATCGTCTTGTTAATCGTTTTGATTAGCTATGTCTCCTACCTCATCTTAAAACGTGATGGTGGTGATTCGGCCGAAGAAATGCCAGACGGCGATTTTCAGTTGCTTGATGTTCCAATGCTCATCGGTGGGATCGCCCTCATCGTTACCAGCGGCCACTTTCTTGTTGAATCAGCCTCTGAAATTGCACGCCACTTTGGCCTGAGCGAGTGGGTAATCGGCGTCACGATTGTCGCCGCAGGGACATCCGCGCCAGAGCTTGCCACCTCAGTGATGGGCGTTTTGCGCGGCCGACACGGCATTTCGATTGGTAATCTAATCGGCTCCGATCTGTTCAACCTGCTTGGCGTGCTGGGGCTTGCCGCGATTATCTCCCCGCTCACAGTCGACAGCAGCGCAATGAGCAGCATGATATTGCTTTGTGGACTTGTCATGCTTGTTGTGTTCATGTTGCGCACCGATTGGCGACTCTCACGTGTAGAAGGTGGTCTGTTAATTGCTATCAACCTTGTGCGCTGGATAGCCGACTTCACATAGACAATAAGTCAGACTGAGCACGTCAAAGTCATCGCGACTTTGGCAGGCCCAGTCTGCACATTTTAACGCACGACTGGCGCTTTAAACTATAAGCGCCCTCGTCACAGTTTCACAACCGCTCATTATCACTACGCGAAATTAACTCGAAAGAACCAACACCCTACTCTAGCAACTCATCAGGAAACGTGTCACCCCATTCGATGGCAATAATTGCATCGCGGAGGGCGTCAACGACAAAATCTTGTTCACTCCCTGTGTAGAGTCGTTGACGTGTAAATGGGGTCATCGTTTCGCGGGCAAACTGTAACGCTTCGGCCGAACTGAGGTCCCCGTTGCTGGCATCAATAAACGCATTGGCAATCATCGTCATGATTTGACGCAAGATCGCACGCGACTGTGGCGGCCAGCGGTTGCCCGCTAGCTGCCATGAGCGAATCCAAAGGCCGAGTGCGCGTTTTTCGGCCGAAATTCGCATCACCCCTTCCCGCCTAAATTCATCAACAGATGACGGCCCAAACGAGCCGTCGCCATCACGTCAGCCAGCGCATCATGTGCATTATCAAACGCAATATCGTAGAAATCACATAAATCACTCAGTTTCAACGACGGGGGACACGTGCCGTGTAACGTGTTGTGCAACAGTGCAAGCTGCATCGTATCAATCACGTGCCACCCGCCCGGCAAATACATATCGAGCCGCTTAAACCAAGCAAACAAGAAGCCTCGGTCAAATGGCGCGTTGTGTGCCGCCATCTGTGCCACCTTATAAGTGTTTCCCTTGCGGGATACTTTGGGAATGTCTGCCGCCCGCTTCAAGAACACAGCAAAGTCATGTGCCGCTGCTTGCTCCTCAACCGCCTCTTCCGCCCACAGCGCTTCGTCATAGCTGTTGATTGCCAAAGATTCGGGATCAGCTTGGCTGACATCAAATTTTATTTTGCGTTCAAACGTACGGTAGCTAGAAAAATCATGATTGACGGTCACTGCGGCAATTTGCACAATCGGATGACGGTTTGCGTCGAGTCCGCCTGTTTCTAGATCAACAAAAGTGATGCGATGTTTTAGCATGATGCGATTGTAAACAAGGAACAGGCAGGATGCACATTTTCGGGTATGATTGCTTCATTGTGTTAGTCAAAACAAAGTACCGTTGTCCTAACACCTTGTTTTTGACAGATTTAATAATGGAATGGGTTGGGTGGCGATGTTAGCTCCCTTTTCTCTACAGTTTCACCTTAGCAATACAATTTCAGCACGCCGCAACACAGGTGTTTGAATCCTTCTGCCTGCTTATCCTAATCAGCAAAAGGGGTCAATGTCTTGTCGATTGATGGAGGGCATCACAGGATTAGTCAATAATCTCTGTAGCAATTGGTTGCAAATAGCAGTACGTGGCAAACTGTCACGAAATTTTCACACTCAGGATTTTGCCCTGAGCCTTCAGCAGGAACAGTTATGCGTTTGGTCAGTTATCTTTGGAATGATGTACGCTCCATTGGGGTTTTGAATGGAAATCGAGTGATCGATCTGCCAAGTTCGGCCGATCTACCAAACAACATGGTCGCTTTTCTAGAGCGTGGTGATGAGGCAATGAGTGAGGCTTATGCCATCCTTGACGAAGCCAAATCAGAAGACGGCATTCTTCTCGATGAAATCACCTACTTGCCAGTTGTTACCAACCCCGAAAAAGTCCTTTGCCTAGGCAAAAACTACTACGCTCACATCAGTGAAATGCAGTCTACGCCGCCAAGTTCGCCGCTGCTTTTCAATAAAACAGCCGGATCTCTCAATGCCCACAAGGGCGAAATTGTTATCCCCGCAATTGCAGAATCAGTCGACTATGAGGCAGAACTAGCGGTCATTATCGGCAAACCATGCAGCAATGTCGCGCCAGAAGATGTCTTTGACTATATCGCTGGCTACGCAGTGGCAAACGATGTCACAGCTCGCGATCTACAGCGCAGCACCTCCCAATTTGCAGCGGGGAAAATGCCCGACACCTTTGGCCCGCTTGGCCCTACCCTCGTCACAAAAGACGAGGTTTCAGACGTTGCCAATCTGCGTATCCAAGCGATTTTGAACGGCGAAGTAATGCAGGACTCAAACACCAGCCTGCTCATCTTCGACATTCCGTTCACCATTTCTTATATCTCCCAATTCTCAACGCTCAAACCTGGTGACGTCCTTTTCACAGGCACACCTGGCGGCGTCGGCATCGCTCGCGATCCGCAAGTGTTGCTAAAGTCTGGCGACGAAATTAAGGTTGTCATCGACCAAATTGGAACCTTAACCAATACGGTTGCCTAACACGCCAAAAGCGTAAAAACTCGCGCAGTTGCGCAGTTGCGAGGTTACAAAGTTAAGCATTGTGCAATTTGCTTACGCCACACCTCCGTTTCTGCGCGACTTCGCACCTCCATCTCTAATACCTCATGCCAATTCATCAATACGCTGGAAAACTTGCTCCAACTGAAATGCTGGTCAATGTGCCACGTCTCGTCTCTGCTTATTACACGCATAAACCTGATCCAGACCATGTCGCGCAACGGGTCGCCTTTGGTACATCAGGGCATCGTGGATCTTCTTTTGCGAGCCGCTTTAACGAAAACCACATCGCTGCCATCACGCAGGCCGTTTGCGAGTTTAGACGGGATCGTGGCTACACAGGGCCACTTTACATCGGCATGGACACCCATGCGCTGTCGGAAGCGGCGATGGCGACCGCGTTAGAAGTATTGGCTGGCAATGATGTCACGGCGATGGTTCAGGCGGACGGCGGCTATACGCCAACGCCCGTGATCTCACACGCCATTTTGACCTATAACCGTGGTCGCAGCAACGGGTTTGCGGACGGTATCGTCATCACGCCCTCACATAACCCCCCAGATGACGGCGGGTTTAAGTACAACCCACCCGAAGGGGGGCCAGCGGACACCAAAACGACAAAGTGGATCGAAAATCGTGCCAACGAATTAATGCGTGGCGGAATGCAGGGTGTGTTGCGCGTGCCGTATCAGAAAGCGATTTCGGCCGAAACCACGCACCAATACGATTACATCACCCCCTACGTCAACGACCTCGACAGCATCGTCGATATGCAAGCCATTGCCAACGCAGGTCTAAAAATCGGCGTTGACCCGATGGGCGGCGCAGGCATCAACTTCTGGGACCCGATCGCTGATCGGTACGGTCTCAACATTGCAGTCACCAATCGCAAAGTTGACCCCTCTTTCGCGTTCATGACGGTTGACAAAGACGGCGTGATTCGCATGGACTGTTCCTCTCCCTACGCGATGGCTAGCTTGATCGGGCTGAAAGACCAGTTCGACATCGCCTTTGGCAACGATCCAGATTACGACCGCCACGGGATTGTGACGCGCTCCAGCGGCCTGCTCAACCCCAATCACTACTTGGCGGTTGCCATTAGCTATCTGTTCCAACATCGCGACTGGTCGGCCGAAACGGGCATTGGCAAAACGCTTGTGTCTAGCTCCATGATTGACCGTGTAGCGGCTGATATGGGCCGTCGGATGGATGAAGTTCCCGTTGGGTTCAAATGGTTTGTGCCGGGCTTACTCAACGGTGCGATTGGATTTGGCGGGGAAGAAAGCGCAGGGGCTTCGTTCTTACGCAAAGACGGCTCAGTCTGGACTACCGACAAGGACGGCATCATCATGGATCTGCTTGCGGCCGAGATTACAGCCGTCACGGGCAAAGATCCCGGTGTGCTTTACAGCGAGCTAGAAGCAAAGCACGGATCGCCGATTTATGAACGCACGAGTGCGCCAGCATCCTTGGAACAGAAGGCAGTTTTGAAAAAACTTTCGGCCGAAATGGTCACCGCAACAGAACTAGCGGGCGAACCAATCGTCGCCAAAATGACCCACGCGCCGGGCAACAATGCCGCAATTGGCGGGCTTAAAGTGGTCACAGAAAACGGCTGGTTTGCCGCACGCCCCTCTGGTACCGAGGACATTTACAAAATCTATGCGGAAAGCTTCAAAGGGCGCGACCATCTAAGCAATATTCAAGCCGAAGCACAAGCAATCGTCTCCGCAGCCCTTGCGTAAACGCAGCACGATGACAAAGGTTGCACGGCCCAACGGCTGACATCACCGTCCCTGACGATCAACTCTCAGACCTTTCTGAGGCTAATAACTATGCAAAAATGCAAGAGGCTGCGCAACCTCCTGCATTTTTGCGCGTATTGTAAGCAGACTTGTTGACCATCTTCATTCAGGATGGAACAGTCCATTTGAATCATTAGCTGAGGAAACGTTTATGGGACACGACAATTACGACCGCAAAAACAACTCACTCTTTGCACCAATCGTCTTGATTGCGATTGGTGTTTTTTGGTTACTATCAAATTTTGGCGTGCTGCCCCCGCTTGATTGGGGCATTATTTTGCGCTTGTGGCCTTTGCTTCTCATCTTTTGGGGTCTCAACCTCATTTTCCGCTCGGCTCCACGTCCGTTCAGTTCTCTGCTAAGCGCACTGTTGGGGATTATTGCCGTCGGCTCATTTGCGATTATTGTGCTGTTTGGCGCAGAGATCCCCTTTATCCCTGCCAGCGATGACAAGTCACTTGTGAGAAATGTTGCGGTTTCAGCCCCGTTAAATGCGGTTGAATCGGCCGAAATCAGCCTCGAAACGGGCCTCGTTGCGGCCGAACTATATGCCCTCACTGATTCGGACAAACTGGTCGACGGCACGGTGAGCTACATGGGCGACCTGATTTTTAATACCGACGTTACCGACAGCCCGGCAAATGTCCAACTCGACACCAAGGCACGATTCGGCTGGGTTGTTGACCCTTCTAATTGGCAAAAATTCAATGAAAATGATAAGTGGGAATTAGGGCTAAGCCCTCAAGTACCGCTTGACTTAAAAATTGATGCAGGGAAGGGCAGCGGCAACTTTATGCTAGGGGAGCTTCAACTAAGCAATTTTGAATTAGACGGAAGTGAAGGCCAATTAACGATTGTGCTGCCAGACGGCACGTATGACGCCAACATTCATTTAGAAGCAGGTGCATCAACTTGGACCCTTCCAGCTAGTGGCTCAGGAAACTATAAGTTTGATTCAAAGGCGGGTGCTGTACAGCTTTGGATTCCAAAGGGAATGGAAACGCAAATTGACATCAAGCGTGGTGCAGGACAATTTTCGGCCGATTCTCGCTTCAAACTCGTCGATGGTGATTTGGATGACGGCGTTTGGCAGACGGCGGGGTATGATTCGGCCGAAAACAGACTCGATATTAAAATCAAGTCTAGTGCTGGCAGCATCAATGTTCAGCTCCCAACAGGCCGTTAATCAAAAAACCTCAGAGGTTTGTTGTTGTTTACTCTGATCTGTACATAAAACCTCTGAGGTTTTCTAACAGCAACGTCTCTACCAGAGGCATTAACCTGTAGAGACGCCCCGCTGGGGCATCTTGAAACTTTTTGTGGCGCACTTAACTGCTGCCAGCCTGTTTAAATATGCTGCTCAGCAATTCGCTTCATATAGTGTAAAAAGACGCTCACGCCATGCATCCGCTGACCCGATAAGACACGGGGCAACCCCGTTGCTTGATAGAATAGGTCAGGAATCTGGAGCACTTGCGCTGGCGTCGCCGCATCGTTGACGCCCTCCATCATAATCGAAGCGAACCCGCGCACAGTCGGTGATTGTGCCGGTGCGTCAAAATAGTAATGCATCGTGCCGTCTTTGTTTAGGTCGCCGTGTACAAAAACGGGGGTCATACATTCGTGAATTTCCTGCATATTGCCGCGCTTTTCCAGCAGCCAGTCTGGAATCGGTGGCAAACTTTCGGAGAACTCCAATAGATATTCCAATTTCTCTGACCCTTCAACGAACCCAAAGTCTTCGACAATTTCTTCTAATCGGGGGGGCATATAACTCATAATGTTGCTCAGGCTCTACCTCAGAATAACGAACGATTGTTTTAGCTTTAAACTTGTTGCGACAGGCTTGAGTGATTCACTTTTTCATCGCAACATCACAAAAGTGACATCAACGCTACAATTGTAACAACGAATAGCCTCTATGTATGTCAGAAATTTGGCAAAATAATTTATACAATCAGTTTGACCTATTTGGTCAGGTTTAAAATAAAATGTCTAGCGCCCACGAACACATCCACCAACGGCTTATTGAAATCCAACACCAGTTGCTTGAGCACAAGCGGTTAGAAAAGCTGCGCGATTCGATTGAGAGCCAAGTTCAGGAAGCAAAATCTGAGTATCATCTGCTGCAAAGTCGCAAAGAGACAATCCTTAGACGGATTGAGGCACATGCGGCGCTCACGCATAAAGATGGCGGGTGGTCCACGCGAAATGAAACATTGCAAAGCAGCTATCGACAGGCCGTTCTGAGAATTGGGCAGTTAAAATCTCAAATCGTCTACTACACTGCCCGCCAAGCTGAGTTTGCAGCCCGAAACAGTCGTCCAACGAACACCATAGCGCTTGAAATGGCGTATGCTCGACTGCGACAAAGGCAGATCAAGCTGCTTCGAGACAGTCAACTTGTCAATTCACAACAGCTTGAGGAATCGATTGAATCAATCGCGGCCGTCAGAGCACATATTGTTGAACTAGATGAGGCGCTGACTCTGCTCCACAAAATTACTGAGAAACTAGACGGTTTAAGCGATGAGGCACGTGCTGCGCGGCAAGAAGCTTTCCTTAACGGCAGCAATCAAGGACATCTGGCGATACAAAACAAACTGCATCAAATTCGCATCCAGTTACATCGGCTTCAACGCGAGCTGTGGGACACAGGGCTAGAATTTACAACGGTTCCCAAAGTGCCAGATCTCGCGAGCTGGCTGGGGTTAACTTATCAACCAATTTTAGAGGTAGCCACATTGCCGCGACGCATCGCAAAATTGACGGACCAGATCCATGCGAAAGGGGATGCCATCAGCAAGGAACTGGCCAATAGTTTCGCTCTGTTGGATCAACTGGAAGAACAGCAGCACAACGAAATCGATCGGTTGTGGAGGCCCAGCATCGTGAGGCAGATCAGTCCATTAGACAGCGCTCCACCAACACCAGCACCAATGCCAACACCAGCACCACCGCCAGAAATCGAACCAATCCTACAAATTCGACTTGAAGATTTAGTATAAGTGAGTTCAATAAACCTCAGAGGTTTGTTGTTGTCTACTCTAGTCTGTACATAAAAACCTCTGAGGTTTCCGTCAATTAGGAATATTCACCAAAAACTAGCTTTTAATAATATTATTTGCTGAATATGCAATTTTATTGTTGACAATCGCTATTTTTTACGTTATTGTTCGTCCATCAACTAATTTTATTGACTTTCGACAAAATTTTATTAGGCGGCAGATAAGACACATTTAGTGTGTATTGCATTGCTGCCCGCTGGATACGTTATGCATGCTGCACCGGGCATTTGCCCTATTTGTACATCTGATCTTGAAGTAACACGTTTACACTGTCGCCAGTGCGATACGGCGATTGAGGGGCGGTTTGTTCTAAACCGATTTGCCCAGCTAAACGAGGAACAACTAGCATTCGTTGAACTCTTTGTGCAGCTTGAAGGCAAACTCAATCGGCTCGGTCAAGAGCTTGATCTCTCCTACACAGCGGTACGCGCTCGTTTGAGTGAGGTAGTTGAAGCGTTTGGGGATGATGTTGATGAGCCGCCCACCGTACATGTATCGGCCGAAAAAAGAATGGAAATTTTGGCGATGGTTCAAAGTGGTGCAATTTCGGCCGAAACGGCGGTCGAATTGCTAAAAGGATAGTGGTTGACCAGCAAATCAGACTGTTGGCACATTCCCAATTTGCACAATCAACCAGCTAAGGAACAAACATTATGTCACAAGAACGATTAAAAGTCTTGGAACTGCTTTCCGCCGGCACAATTAACGCCGAACAAGCCGCCGAGCTTTTGCAAAACCTGTCTACGCCCGTCCCCCCGCCTCCCCCTGAAATCGAGATCGAGGCAGCGGAAGAAGAAGCCCCACCAGCAATCGACTTTCAAATGGAGTTGCAAAATCTCAAAGCCAGCGTCGGCAGCGAAGCACCGCCCCCCGTTGACGAACCTGCTGACACGGACGACGAACAAGCCAGCGAAGCACCCCGCAAACCAACCAAACTACGCATTCGTGTTTCTGACAGTTCGGGCAAGCAACGGGCCGACATCGGCATTCCGTTTAAGCTTCTCAAATTTGGCATCAGCATTGGCGAACGTTTTGCGCCTGAGTTTGGCGAACGGGACTGGCAAAATTTAGATATTGATATTGAAGATGGCGACGGTCATGTTCGTATTTTTGTGGAGTAGGCATCATGGGACAAACAAACGGATTTCTCGACCTGCCAAACAAGAAAACGCTTATCGTGCGCTGTTCAGGCAACTTAGACGTGCGTGGCGATGTTGGCGCAAGCGTTCGCTTCAAACATTCGGGGGTGGTCAATACCTCAACGGGCGCAATGGGCGGACGGCTTGAATGTAGCGGCGATCTGCGTCTCCAGATGCCAGCAGCAGCAACCCTTGTGCTGGAAACGGTCAATGGCAATGTCAATGTGAAGGGGGTTCGCGCGGTTTCGGCCGAATCGGACCTCCAAGGCAACCTCCAGCTCAACGTTATCGAAGAAGGCGCGTCAATTGGCTCAGTCAGCGGCAACGCTGCTTTCAAGCAAGTTGGCGGTCATGTGCTTATTCGTGGACGCATCAACGGGGATTTGGGCGTGAAGCATGTGGGGGGACTTTCGGCCGATTTTGTCAATGGCGATCTCTCAGCCCGCCACGTTTCAGGCAACCTGCATGTCAAAGTTGCCAGCGGCGACGTCAGCGCACGTCAAGTCACAGGCGATCTCACGCTCAGCGACGTTCATGCGGACGTTGTCGCGGGTCAAATCGGCGGCATCGTTTCGATTAACAGCCATGATGATGTCAAACTGCGCGGGCCGCTCTGTGCAGGAAAACACACCGTTAACGCACAATCAAGCATCTCATTTTACTATCCAGCCAACGAGCCGCTCATGTTAACCGCATCTGCCCGCAGGGTTGTGAGCAAAATCGCCTTCGAGCAAATTAGCGAACAGGAAGAAGGGTTAATCGCTGCCTCTCGCGGCAATGGTGGCCCCGCTGTAACGCTGCATGCTACCGAAAAAGTCGTGTTGCGCGGTCAGGGCAACCCATCTGGATCGGGCGGCAATGTTGAAATCGATCTTGATTTTGGCGACTTTGGCGAAAAGCTAGCCAACGATCTGAGTGCTCGCATGTCTGAGTTTTCCACACGCTTTGACAACGAGTTTAGCGGCCATGCGGAACGCGCCTTGCGTAAAGCACAAGCGGCCGTCGATCGCGCTCTCAACAAAATGGAGCGCGACATGGAGCAAGCGGAGCAGCGAGCAAGCCGAAAAGTTGTCATCCGCACAAAAACCAAAACACCTAAAGCGCCCAAAGCACCCAAAACGCCTAAAGCGCCCAAAGCGCCTAAGCCACCCAAAACGCCAGCCCCTCCCGTTCCGCCAGTTCCTCCCGCACCTGCGGTTGACACATCCTCAGAGCAGCTAAAAATCCTGAAGATGTTAGAACAGGGCATCATTTCGATTGAAGAAGCCAATAAGCTATTGGCAGCGTTAGGTTGATTTTGTACACTATAGCGGTGGCGTCATAAGATGCCACCTTTTTGCGTATATGAATCAACCATGGCTTCCACGCACATACAGGCGGTACAAACCACAAACCCTATTCGGCCGATACAAATCGGCCGCGATATGCCGCAGGTTATGCGGTTGCTGCATCATGTTTTCAACAAATCGCTTGATGCAGACGGGAGACGGGCGCTTGACAGCATGGGCGGACAAGCAAATGTCCTCATGCGGATTAGTCATTGGGGCAGCAAGCTAGCCCCCGGGTTTGTATGGGAATTTGATAATCAGATGGTTGGCAACGTCTCGATTATCCCAACACAGGTCAAGGGACGCATCATTATTGCCAATGTCGCAGTACATGAAGCATATCGACGGCGCGGGATTGCGCGTGGTTTGATGGAAACAACTCTTGACCATTTGCAGCAGGTTGGAACACGCAGCGTGTTGCTCCAGGTCGATGTTGACAATCACGGCGCGGAACATCTCTATCGTTCGCTTGGCTTCCGCGACATGGGCAGCACCACCTTCTGGCTGGCCTCTCCTGGTCAATGGAAAGAGCTATCACGCGACGATCGCTTTAATATTCGGCCGATGCGGGGCAATGAGCATAGACGCGCTTTTGAAGTGGACAGCAGCAGCTACCCGCTAGACCTCAACTGGCCCGATCCGATCAATCACTCTGTTTATCGATTTGGATTCTTTCGCGTTCTGGACGA
>JBMZDF010000049.1:0-19418 GCA_049614105.1 Promineifilaceae bacterium (SeqCode) | reverse complement strand
CAAGCGGCGACATTTTGTTTGATGGGCAGTCGGTGGTGGGAATTTCGGCCGAAAAGCGGCACGCCGTCATGGTCTTTCAAAACTATCTGCTGTTTCCCTACATGAGCGTCGGCGAAAACGTCGGATTTGGACTCAAAATGCGCGGCGTCGATGCGCAAACGATTCGCAAGCGCGTCGCCGAGATGCTTGATCTGGTCAAACTGCCCGACATTGCCAATCGGCGTCCGCAACAGCTTTCAGGCGGACAGCAGCAGCGCGTGGCGTTGGCGCGTGCCTTGATTATTGAACCAAAATTGTTGCTGCTGGACGAGCCGCTCAGCAATCTTGATGCACATCTACGTGACGAAATGCGCGACCTAATCCGTGGCCTTCAGCGCGATTTGTCGATCACGACGCTGTTTGTGACGCACGATCAGCAGGAGGCGGTGCTGATGTCAGATACAATTGCGCTCTTGTTTGATGGGGTGTTGCAGCAGGTGGCCGCGCCGCATGATTTTTATGAACGTCCTAGCACGGAGGCGATTGCTCGCTTTTTTGGGGGGCAGAATTTTATCAAGGGGCATGTTGAGAAGGGGGCGTTTGTGTCGGAATTCGGCCGAATTACACTCCCCAACCAAGCTGCCCAAACGGGAAAATCAATCCTCACGATTCGCCCCGAATCGATCCAGCTTGCCAGCACGGAGGCGTCTCCTAACACAATCCGCGCCCAAATCGAAAGAATTACCTACGTTGGAACCCACACGCAACTGGTGGCTCGTTGTGGGTCGCAACGGTTGACCGTCACGGCCGCCCCACATCACGCGGCGATGTTGCAGGTTGGCAGTCCGATTGTGCTTCGCCTTCCGGCCGAACGCCTGCACCTGCTTTCTGCCTAGTTGGGCTTCATGAACGACGCTTCTTTTGCGTCCAAACATACAGCTTCTCAACCTTGGTTCGCGCCCACGGCGTCTTGCGTAAAAATTTCAAGCTCGACTTCACCGATGGATCATGGTTGAAGCAGCGAATATCGATCCGCCTCCCCAACTCCTCCCAGCCATAATGGTCAACCAAGCTGTTGATGATTTTTTCTAGCGTCATGCCGTGAAGCGGGTTCGTTGTGTGTTGGTTATTCATAAAGTTACAAAAAGCTTCGATCAATATAAACCTCAGAGGTTTGTTGTCATCTACTCTGATCTGTGCATAAAAACCTCTGAGGTTTTCGGTGAATTGTATCCGATTCAGTCCCGTATCGTTTCGAGAAAGTGCCAACCATACCCGACGAGGGTTGCGATTTGTGCAATGAATAGAAGCATTGTGTCGGGACATGCTTTGTGCCAAGGCTGCGTTTTGAAGGGAAACAAAAGTAAGCGAACATAGAATCGAAGCGGCTCGATTCGGATAATGTTCTGAGTTGGGCGCGTGTGCAATCTGCGAGAATGGGCTGACCCACGTCCATAACGAACGTGGAGTTGCCAAAATTCGATGAAGCTGAGGGCGTGCCAATGATAGACGATTGCTTGGGGGATGTATTGCATCGGCCGATTTTCAGTACACCAACGAAAACAAAACTCGCGATCCTCGCCAAGCCGCATCTGCGCATTAAATCCGCCAAATGCAACAAAATCGGCTTTTGACATCAGCATATTGTTCGAGCTGAAAAATTTTGGTGTGTCGTCCGAACGGAGATCGGCCTCGCGTAAGAAGGTGACGAGCTGCTGCGTTGTTTCGGCATAAATATCTGTGCTGTACCGATTGACGACAGAACCACCTAGCATGTTATTAGGATGTTGTTGGCAGGCAACGCTTAAAACAGACAGGTAGTCGGGATGCACTGTGCAATCGTCATCAATGAACACGAGGGTTGCACCGACAGCGACGGCAGCCCCCGCATTTCTCGCGTGGGCTGCGCCGCCGTTTGTTTGTGTCAACCACCGAATGTTGAGGTCGGGCGCTGTGTTGGGTGGTTCTAATGGCAGGGTGCTGCCGTCATCAACAATAATTACTTCAAACAGAGCGCGATCAAACGAGAGTTGTTCGATGGCGTTAAGGCAGCGTGTGAGTGATTTCGGCCGATTATAAGTCGGCACAACCACCGAAAACTGGATCGATTCTGTAGGCACTAGGGCAAAGACTCACACACAAGCCCATCCCCGCCGCCGTCCAGCTTATGAACGTCCTCATTTACCTCGTCTAGGCAAAAGACATAGCAAGCCTGTGCCTCTGATTGGTCGTTGAAGTCGCGGCAGTTGTAAGCGTTGTACTCACAAGTTTCGCAGCCGAACGGCGCGGCTGAATTTAGCGGGTTTTCAGCCCAAAGCCCGCGACCGTTTTCACGTGACTCGCGCTGTAAGGATTGAAGGTACTCTGTTTCGGAGACATCGGGTGGAAAGGTGACGACCCGCGCATAGCCTGAACTGATCAACTCGGCGTTTACAAATGTCCCATCTGGCAAATAAATGTAGCGCAGCAGCCGGCCGAATCGGTCAGTATCGCTGACGTCCTTCACCAAAATCACCATCTGATCCTCAACCAAACGACGATTAAAATCGGTTGCCTCACGATAAAAAGGGTCGCCGCGCTCTGGCGTGTCAACACCCACGTAGCGCACGCGATATTCGTCGCCATCTAGCTCAACGTCAATGGTGTCGCCATCAATCACTTGAACCACCGTTGCCCGCTCGCCCTCAATCGCATAACTGCTGCGGCCGAGTTCGCCCGTAAACCCGCCATCAGCGGGAATCGTCTCCAAGCCAAAACTTTCATCAGCAGGGACTTCTTCCAATATCGTCACAAGCTCATCACAAGTGATAAGCGAGAATAGTAACAAAAGACATAAAATACGTTGCATAGGGCGGGGTTGTACCGCAGACATTAACGGTTTGCCAAGCCCTTCGGCACTTTTTCACAATTCTGTTGACGCAGCAATCAGCGAGTCGTAGCATTCTGGTTCATGGAACAGGCAAAAGCTCACATTCGCGTTTTAAACTTGGTCATTTTGGTGGCGTTTGGCGGCGTTGCGCTAACGCTTGCCTTTTGGAGTACGGTGCGTGCGCCTTGGCTATCCGCCCGCGAAGATAATTTGCGGCTGATTGAGGCAGGGTTGCGCACGCAGCGCGGTACGATTTTTGACACAAACGGCGTCCCGTTAGCTGAGTCAATCGGCGATGGACGTGTCACCCGCAGCTATCATCCCGCAAGCGGGCCAGCCGTTGGCTACTATAGTTTTCGCTATGGGGCGGCAGGTGTTGAGCAAGCGTTTGATCGTTTGCTCAGCGGTAGCGATGGCGGCGTTGTCAACGTGTTGCAACGTGACTTTTTGCACGAGCCGCAGGCTGGGCGCGATTTGCGCTTAACCATTGACAGCCGTTGGCAACAAGGCGCGGATCGCATTTTGGTTGAGCAGCGTGGGGCGCTTGTGTTGCTTAGCTTGCCTGATTTGGCGGTGCGGGCAATGGCAAGCTACCCAACGTATGATGCCACGATGCTGGACGAGAAATTTGAGGAACTGGTTGAGGCGGAAGATGCGCCTTTGCTGAATCGGGCGACGCAGGGGCAGTTTCAGCCGGGGATGGTGTTACAGCCGTTTGTGATGGCGTCTGGCTTGCAACGCGGTTGGTTCCAGATGGATAATTTGGTGGCGTCTTCTGGTGAGTTGGAGCTAGATGGGTATGATGCGGTTTGTCAGGGGGAGAATTCGGCCGAAAACAACCCCACTATTTGGCAAGATGTCCTAACCCAAGTTTGCCCCGGCTACATGAACGAATTGGCCTATTTGACAGATTCGGCCGAATTAGAAGCCCTCCTCGCCGAATACGGTTTTATGTCCGCTCCCAAACTGCCGCTGGTCACCGAAGTTGCCACGCCGCCCTATATCAACGATTTTCGCCGCGCCATCATTGGGCAAGACGCCTTAACCCTTTCCCCGATGCAGGTTGCGCTGGCGTGGTCGGGGCTTGTGGATGAAGGGTCACTGCGACCCGCGCGACTGATTGCGGCGATTGAAACGTTTGACGGGGGATGGGATGTGCAACTGCCGCCTGCTGGCACAACGAGCATGGTTGCGCCAAGTGTCGCGGCAACGCTAGTAGACGCACTGCCGCGCCACGCCAACCGAATCGAACATCGCGCTCTTGCGCTTGCTGGCCCAGAAGGCAGCACGACCGCATGGTATCTGGCGCTTGTGCCACAGGAGCGACCGCGTTTTGCGTTGGTTGTCGTTGTTGAAAACAGTGATTTGGAGAAGGTGACTGGGATCGGCCGAAGTTATCTTGATTCAGTTTTAGCACTGGAACAGTAACTGCCTATCTCATCCCAAGAAATGCACCTTTAACTATTTCCCCAACAAATCCAAGACGCTATGCACGTAGGTACGAGCAACGGGCGCAAGTGACCCGATCGAAACATACTCATTGGCGGTGCAGGTGTTGCCGCCCTGTGGGCCTAAAATGAGCGTCGGGGTGTTGCCTGCGATGGCGATATGGTTCAGGTCGGAGACAGATCGCGCCAGCACATACTCGACCGCATCCCATTTTTGCTCGCGGGCAAGATGTTTAGAAACGGTCTGCACAAAGTGCGAGTCGGGTGGCACAACGCAGGGGAGTGGGGCGGGCGTCGGCCGATTGTCCCAGCTTAACTCGTAGCTGCCCTCGATGCCGACTTCGGCGATGATTTCCCGAAGCTGTTCGGCCGCTTCCTCAACCGTTTGCCCTGGGAGAATGTGGCGATCGATGTACAGTTCGGCCGATTCTGGCACCAAAATCATTGTGCCACCGCTGTGCAGCCCGATCACACAAAGACTGCCTGTTAGATCAAACTCTGCATCGTAGCCCAGCTCCACCGCATCAGGATCGCCCAAATAAGCCGCAATCCGCGCCGCATCGGTGAGCGCGTTGACCCCGCCCTCGTAGGCCGCATGAACCGTTTTGCCGTGAAACGTGAGTTGGAAAACATGCCGACCACGCGCCCCAACCGTCAGCGTCCCTTTATCAGACGGTTCAGGCATCAAACAGTAGAGACAGTCATCCAGTGCGCCGCTGTTGACTAATTCGTGTGCGCCGCGTGACCAATCTTCCTCATCCGTTGTGCCAGCCACAACTAGCTGACCGCCCAACTCGATCCCGCTTTTGACCATCGCCTCGACCGCTGCCAAGACGCAAGCCGCGCCCCCTTTCATATCGTGAGCGCCCAACCCGTACAGCCGATCGCCGTCGATGTGCGGCGTAAACGGGTCTGTTTGCCAATCGTCAAAAGCGGCAAACGTGTCCATGTGGAAATGCAAAAACATGGCGGGAGAGCCTGAGCCGTAGGTTGCAACCACCGTGTCGCCCGCATCTTCAACAGGCAGGCGACGAATGTTGTCTAGTCCTAACTCATCGAAAAAGTTCAAAACCCAATCAGACATCGCCTGTTCGTTGCCTGTGACAGAGGGAATCGAAACGAGCGTTTTTGTTAGTTCGACAATGCGTTCAGTGTGGATTAAATCGGCAGGGTGTGACATGGCCGTGATTATACTGGCAATACCTCAAATGTATCTAGATGTGTTGACGGTTGCTCGGTGCTTTACCTACGGGCTATAGCGGATGGCTTCGCGAATGTGGTAAAAACTGTTTAGCAATTGTTCTTTGAACCGTCTTGAGTTGAAAGAGGGTGAAAATGTAAGCGAAGATGCACCCCAGACGGTTTGTAAGGATAAAATAGCTTGACAGTATGATGCACAGAAAAGGCGGCGACGGTCGCTACCTCTTAGAAGATGGCGCTCAGTGTTTGGTGACGCTAAATACTGACTGTTGAATATCAAATATGCAGTTAGAGTTGATGAAAAAATCGGCCGATACGATCCGCGTATTGGCAATGGACGCCGTACAAGCCGCAAACAGCGGACACCCTGGAACCCCGATGGGGCTGGCCGATTTAGCCGTTGTGCTGTGGTCAGAGGTGATGGATTATGATCCGCAGCGACCTGATTGGGTCAACCGTGATCGCTTCGTATTGTCGGCAGGACATGCCTCGATGCTGCAATATGCGGCGCTGCACCTGACTGGCTACGATGTTTCTTTGGACGACCTTGAGCAGTTTCGTCAGTGGGGCAGCGCCACGCCGGGGCATCCCGAATTTGGACACACGGCTGGGATTGAGACGACAACTGGCCCGCTGGGGCAAGGGCTTGCCAATGCGGTTGGTATGGCGATTGCTGAGCAGCATTTGGGGATGATTTATAATCGGCCGAATTTCAACCTCATCGACCACCACACCTACGTCATTGCTGGCGACGGTGACATGATGGAAGGCGTCTGCCACGAAGCCTGTGCGCTGGCAGGGCATCTGGGCTTAGGCAAGCTCCTTGTTTTTTACGATGACAACAAAATCACGATTGACGGCGCAACTGAGTTAGCGCACAGTGAAGATGCTGGCGCACGGTTTGCCGCTTATGGCTGGCACGTGCTGCATGTTGACGATGGTCACGATATGGCGGCACTGTTGGCCGCGACGCAGACGGCAAAGGCGGAGGCCGAGCGGCCCAGTCTAATCATTTGCCGCACACATATCGGATTTGGTAGCCCGAATAAGCAGGACACCGCCGCCGCACATGGCTCGCCACTGGGCGCGGACGAGGTCATGTTAACCAAGTTGGAGATGGGCTGGACGTATGATCCGTTTGATGTGCCTGATGAGGTCGCCGAGTTTATGCTTGGGGTGGGTCAAAAATCGGCCGAAGCGTACCAAAGCTGGGAAAAACGTTTTCAAAGCTATATCCAACTCTATCCACAAATGGGAGCACTGTTTGCACGGGGCTTCAAAGGGGTGTTGCCTGATGGCTGGCAAAGCGCGTTGCCCGCTTTTGGAACAATCGAAACGATGGCAACACGTGCTGCTTCGGGGAAGGTGCTGGAAGAATTAGTGCCTTATGTGCCAGTGTTGGTCGGTGGTTCGGCCGATTTAACAGGCTCGAACAAAACGCTTGCCACCAATATGCCAATTTTCCAGCGCAATGCGCGGGACGGACGCTACATTCATTATGGCGTGCGCGAACATGCGATGGGGTCGATTATGAACGGCATGGCGCTGTACGGCGGTTTGCGTCCCTATGGCGGCACATTTTTGATTTTCTCAGATTATATGCGCCCCGCGATGCGGCTGGCGGCACTGATGAAACTGCCCGTCACCTATGTGCTGACGCACGACAGCATCGGGCTTGGGGAGGATGGGCCAACCCATCAGCCGATTGAACAGTTGAGCAGTTTGCGTGCCATTCCAAATTTATGGGTTTTCCGCCCGGCCGATGCGAACGAGACGGCGCTTGGCTGGCTAGTGGCGCTTGAGCGTGATGACGGGCCAACCGCGTTGATTCTAACCCGTCAATCGGTTCCAACGTTGCCAGAGGATGTGCGCGGCGCGTTGCACGGCGGCTACGTGCTGAGCGATCGGAACAACGCGCAAGTTATTTTGATCGCGACAGGGTCTGAGGTGCAAATCGCGATTGAGGCGCAGGAACAGCTTGACGAAATTGGGATCAGAAGCCGCGTTGTGTCATTGCCGTGTTGGGAGCTATTTGAACGGCAATCGGCCGATTATCGCGCCTCCGTTTTGCCACATCACATCACCGCACGTGTGTCGATCGAGGCAGCGGCGACCTTTGGCTGGGCGCGTTATCTCGGCACGTTTGGCAAGGCGATCGGGATTGATCAGTTTGGGGCATCTGCGCCGGCCGATGTATTGTATGAGCAGTTTGGAATTTCGGCCGAAAATGTCGTCGCCACCGTACATGCAATGTTCGCCTAGAGGTTGGAACGCACGTTATAATTCTGCCCTAACGAACTTTTTGTGAGACAGCATATGGCTAAATTAGCACCTTCGATATTAGCAGCAGATTTTGGACAGTTAGAAGCACAGTGTCGCGCCGCGCTTGAGGCAGGCACCGACTGGCTTCATGTTGACGTGATGGATGGGCATTTTGTGCCAAATATTTCCTTTGGCGCGGTGGCGGTAAAAGCCCTGCGACCTCTGGCGGATGAAACGGGCGCAACGCTTGACGTGCATCTGATGATCGAGAAACCTGAACGCTATTTGGCCGACTTTGCCAAAGCGGGCGCTGATTTCTTGACCGTTCACGTTGAAGCTTGCCCGCACATTCACCGTACCATTCAGCAAATCAAAGAGCTGGGCGTCAAGGCCGGCGTTGTGATGAATCCTGGCACGCCGCTTAACGTGCTGGAGGAAGTGCTGCCGCTGGTCGATCTAGTGCTGATTATGTCGGTCAACCCTGGTTTCGGCGGACAAAGTTATATTGCAAGCAGCACGGACAAAGTGCGCCGCTTGCGCGGAATGCTTGATGCGATTGGCTCAGATGCTTGGTTGCAGGTTGATGGGGGCGTGAAACTTCACAATATCGCTGAGGTTGCGGCGGCTGGCGCGACCTCACTTGTTGCGGGCAGCGCCGTGTTCAAGGGTGACATCGCGATGAATGTGGCGGCGTTTAACGATATTTTGAACGCGGTTGAGCCGGCCGTTTAGTTTGCTGACTTCGATCAAAAAAGAGTGGACTGTTGGGTTTGCTCAATAGGGGCAATGCACGCTGGCCCTTCGTTGCGAACGTTGCCAACGTAGCGACTGACAGGGTAGGCGTGCATTTTTTCGGCCGAAAACGGCTGAAACATCGCAGACAGCGCCAGCAACGGCGTATCAGCCCCCAACCAAATATCATAATCCTCAGGGTTCAAAATAACAGGCATGCGGTCGTGGATTGGCGTCATTAGCGAATTAGGCCGCATTGTCAAAATGGTGCAGGACTCAATCCCCTGCCAACTTTCCCACAATCCCGCCATCCCAAAAATCGCCTTATCCTGCATGTGAATCCGCATCGGCCGCTTCTGTTTGCCAATGCGCTGCCACTCATAAAAGCCTGTTGCTGGCACGATGCAGCGCCGCCGTTTAAAGGCGTTGCGATAGGATCGTTTTTCATGCACCGTCTCAGAGCGTGCATTGATCATACGCGCCGCCCATTTCATGTCCTTTGACCAGCTTGGAATCAGCCCCCAATGGAAATGAGTAATCTCGCGCTGGCCACGCAAATCATGGCGCAACGCGGCAACAGGCTGCGTTGGTGCAATGTTGTAGCGCAGCACAAGCTGTTCTGGCGCAGGGGCGTTGAGCGCGGTGGCAAGCTGGTCAGCGGTTGCAATAAGGTCGAATCGTCCACACATAGGAAAATAGGGTCAACCGTCATCTACACAGGTTGATGGGTGGCTAAAGATTGCCCAATAAATCATCCAGACTAATTGTCGAACTTGGCGGTTCCTGCTTCTTTTCCCCGATCACGTGCGTTTGATGGGCCTGTTTGTGATGGCGGTTCATGCGGCCAGGGGTTGGGAAGCGGGGGTTGCGGCCCAGCAGATAGCGGTCGATCAGGTAGGCCATAAGCTGTACGTCGTAGTCGTCGTTGACGCTTTTGTACTGCTTTTTTTGACGATTGGCGACAACGATTGGCGCAACATAATGATCGTCTTTGGGCGTGATCTGGAGTTTGAAGATACAACTACCAGAGGCGGCACGATGGATATTGAGCCACCCTTTATAATAGTAGAGAAACCATTTATCCTTGGGTGTTTGGGGGATGTATCCTTTTTGGACAAGGGCGAAATGTTCGGCCGAAAAAACGCCATCCAACTGCAAAATCGCATGTTGTTCAGGCATTGGTTTGTTGCGCCAAGAGTTGGCGGTGGCTGCTTGCGTCATTGAGGATATTTTACCACATGGGAGGGGGGTCAGGATCGTGTTATGCGTACTCGAAACGCTGATGTGTTGAGAACTTGGCTCCCCAACCAGTTGCCAAACTGCCTGACTCCCTTACAATCCCACGATGACAGCGCGATATGATCTGTTTTCGGCCGAATTCAAAGCCGACCCCTTCCCAACCTTTGCCGAAATGCGGGTAAATGCCCCAATCTACGCGCACAAGGATCGCAGCGGACGCTCCGTTTGGTATGTCACCCGCTACCGCGACGTGATGCGCGTCATGCGCGACCCGCGCTTTGTCAAAGATCCAACCCGCGCCCAGCCGTCAGCCCCTAGCCCTCGCGCCCGAAAACAGCCTTCATTGCAACAGTCAATTAACCGCAACATGCTCTTTTCTGATCCGCCCGACCACACTCGATTGCGGGCGCTGGTCAATCTGGCGTTTACGCCGCGTCGCGTCGAACGGATGCGTGAACAGGTGCAGACAGCGGCCGATCAATTGCTCGACAAGGTAGCTGGCACAGGGCAAATTGAGCTGATTGCCGACTATGCGCTGCCGCTGGCGATTATCATTATCAGCGATTTGTTGGGCATCCCACAGGCAGATCGCGACCAAGTTGCAACCTGGTCGCAGTCGATTATTTCGCCCGGCGGACGCGGACTCAAAGCGCGTGAGCGCAAGCGGCAGATGCGGGCGTTCGTCGATTATCTGAACACGCTGTTTGCCGCACGACAGACCGATCCGCAGGATGATTTGATTACCGATTTGGTCAACGCGGAGGCGGAAGGTGAGAAACTGACCGAAATGGAACTGTCGAGTATGGTCGCGCTGTTGCTTGTGACAGGCCATGAAACGACGGTCAACCTGATCGGCAACGGGGCGCTGACGCTGCTCACGCACCCCGATCAGTTGGCGCTGTTGCTTGCTAACCCAAGCCTGATCGATTCGGCCGTTGAGGAACTGTTGCGCTTTGATGGCCCTGTTGAAACCTCAACCACCCGCTGGGTAGCCGAAAATTTGCTGTTTGATGGGCATGCGATGCAGCAGGGGGACGTGATGCGGGTGGTGATTACGTCGGCAAATCGTGATTCGGCCGAATTTGCCACCCCCGACACGCTCGACATCACCCGCAAACGCAACAAACATCTCCAATTTGGACACGGTATCCACTACTGCCTCGGCGCACCGCTCGCCCGACTTGAAGGGCGCATTGGGCTGTGGACGCTGTTCGAGCGTCTGCCCAATCTACGTCTGACAACGCCTGCCGATCAGCTCAAGTGGCGTCCTGGCGTCCTTTTTCGTGGCCTTGATATGCTGCCATTGGCGTTCCAATAATTATTGGACGCGCTCCCCAATCAATATGCTTCCCCAACTCGCCCGCATTTTCTTCGACGTTATCACACCCGTTTTTGGTCTTGTGCTGCTGGGTTATCTGGCAGGCAAGTGGCTTGAACTGGAGGCGCGAACGCTGAGTCGTTATGCGTATTATTTGCTTGTGCCGAGTTTCATGTTTAGCGTGTTGAGTTCGGCCGAACTTGAAGCCAGCCTGCTCTGGCGCATGATTGGTTTCATCCTGCTTGTGCAGCTTCTTGTCACGCTGCTGGGCTTTATCGTTGCTCGTCTCATGGGCCATCAGGGCAAAATGGTCGGCGCATACATGCTGCTTGCCGTTTTTGCAAATGTGGGCAACTTTGGCCTGCCGATTATCGAGTTCCATTTGGGGAGCGAGGCGATTTTGCCAGCCACCGTCTACTTTTTGATTATTGTTGTCGTCTCGTTTGTGATTGGGGTGTCGGCCGCCAACTACACGACAGGCGGCAGCATGAAAGCGATCCTTGAACTGTTCAAAACGCCCGCGTTGATTGGCGCATTGCTAGGCATCTTGGTCAATATTAGCAACGTGCCGATGCCAGTTATGCTCGACCGCATGACGGGATTGCTTGGCGGGGCGATGGTTCCCACGATGCTGGTCACGTTGGGTGTGCAGCTAACCAACACGAAACAGATCGCCATTGATCGCGACGTGATCGCTGCTGCCACCGTGCGTTTGATTGGTGGGGCGGGTCTTGCGCTGCTGTTGGTCGGTTTTTTCGATCTCAACGGTCTTGAACGGGGGGCAGGCATTTTCCAAGCCGCCATGCCCGCTGCCGTCCTTTGCACCATTATCGCGATGGAATATGACCTTGTTCCGGAATTTGTCACTAAAACGGTGCTTTTTTCCACCATTGCCAGCGTTTTTACGCTTACGCTGCTGTTAGCAATTGTGTAAAGCCTTCTCAAAAAATAGCTACCTACAGCTTTGTCACCTAATCATTTAATCTTACCTGCGTTAGATGCGCTCAAACACGGCGATCTGCCAAATGTGCCGTCGGGCGCTGTGAACGGGCTGCAAACCTGCTGCTGCGGCTACGGCTACAATATCTTCATAGGCGTGGACATAGGGATGATAGCCGCTGCCAGTTAGTTTGAGCGCTAGGTCGCCGATGTGGTGAACGAGGCGAACCCACCAGCGGTCAATGGGGAAGCTGATCGCTAGGTACTGTTGTGTGTGGGCGGCTGCTTTTCCAAGCAGGGCTTGCAAATCTGGATAGCAGCAGATGACGCGATCGAGGAGGACGAGATCGGCGTGGGTGTTGAATTCGGCCGATTGTGCAAAGTCACCGTGCAAATACACAACCTGATCGACAAGACCAAGCGTGCCAGCATTCTCTTGTGCCGCTGCAAGATAGCTTGAAGATGCATCGACGCCAACGGCCGCGACGGCAACTTGCCGACGCAATAATTCCTGATGAACGCCACCTGCCCCGCAGCCAACTTCCAAAACGGTTGCATCCTTTGCTAATTTGTCGGATACGAACGCAATCAGCTTTTCTGCACGTGTATCAAGCCCTCGGCGGAGATACTTTTTTGCATCCCGCCGCGCTCGATCTGTTCCGAAGGTGTTGTCTAAATCATTGATGTTTTTGCTTTCACAGCAGGGACAGGTCATAGGTGTTGCGGCTTCCTAATCCTCGAAAAGGGCGATTATTCAGCATTTTTTAACTGCTTGACGAGTGCAATATAATCGTGTTTGGCAACCTCGGTCGGGGTACCTTGTCGGTTTTTCCATGCATCATACTTAGCACGGGCAACGGGCTTGAACATGCCGGGGCGGCTGCCCTGTACATCTCCAACTGATGCTTGTTTATAGAGCGAATATAGCTTTAATAAAATCTCATTGCTTGGGCGACCCGTGAGGGTTTTACTGCTGGTAACGGCGGCTTGAAATTGTGTCTCTAGATCGGACATGAAGCACTCCAATTAAAAATGGAGAATCAAATCAGATTTGAAGTTTCATTAAGCTGAACAACTGCGGCTGAACTTAACCAGATTGGACAATCTTCATTTTTACGGCTGGTGGGATGAAAGGTGATCCTGCTAAGTTGTTTTTAGCATAGTTTGATTTAATCTTCAAGGAAGCCGCACAAAGTTGCACGGAAGAGACAGAACCTCATATATAGGCGTTTTGTATGGGTTCAATTTCGGCCGAAATCAGAGATAATGTCTAAAGAACATAAAGCAAAAGCGAAACACCGTGCTACATCAGTGAAAACTGTGTCAAACCCTACAACCATTTGCAATCTTGCAACCAAACCTCAGTATGAATGAGAAGCTTCAAACTCTAAAACAAAAACTGTCTGTCATTGATGACATTCGCAGCGCGGCGGGCGTCCTGCAATGGGATCAATCTGTTTATATGCCAAACGGGGGCGCTGCTGCCCGTGGTCGCCAAATGGCGACATTGGGGCGCATTGCCCAAGAGATGTTTATCGATGATGAGATTGGTCACCTGCTTGATGATCTGAAACCATATCAGGATAGCCTGCCCTATGATGACGACGATGCGAGCTTATTGCGCGTTGTCCGACGTAACTACGAACGTGCCGTCAAAGTTCCCCCTGCGCTGATTGCAGAAATAACGGAACACACAACGATGGCTTATCAATTGTGGGCGCAAGCACGACCCAATAATGATTTTGCGTCGTTGGCTTCATCACTTGAAAAGACAGTTGATTTGTCGAGACAGGTCGCCGAGCGTTTTGAGCACCAGCATATCGCCGATCCGCTGATTGATATGTCTGATTTTGGAATGAATGCGCTTAGTACACGCAAGCTGTTTGCTGAGTTGCGTAGGGAACTTGTGCCGCTGGTTGCAAAAATTGGCGAACAGGCGCTCATCGATTCTTCCGTCCTTTATCGTAACTACCCGATTCCTGCACAAAGCGCGTTTGGCGAAAAGGTAATCAAGCAGTATGGGTACGATTTTGAACGCGGGCGGCAAGATTTGACGCTACACCCATTTATGACCAAGTTCTCATTGGGTGATGTGCGGATTACGACCCGCTTTCAGGAAAATGACGTGGGCGACGGGTTGTTTAGCACGCTGCATGAATCAGGCCACGCGATGTATGAACAAGGGATTAACCCTGCTTATGAAGGCACGGTCTTGGCGAATGGGACATCGTCGGGCGTACATGAAAGTCAATCGCGGTTGTGGGAAAACATTGTCGGGCGTAGTCGCGGCTTCTGGGAACATTATTATCCACAGCTACAGGAATCATTTGCCGACCAGCTTGGTGGTGTTTCGCTTGACCACTTTTATCGTGCGATTAATCGTGTCACCCCTTCGCTTGTGCGCGTTGATGCCGATGAGGTGACATACAACCTGCACGTGATGATTCGATTTGATCTGGAGCTGGCGCTGTTAGAAGGGTCGCTGGCGGTGAAAGATTTACCTGATGCGTGGCATGCGCGTTATGAGTCTGATTTGGGCATGCGTGCGCCAGATGATCGAAATGGCGTGTTGCAAGATGTTCACTGGTATGCGGGTTTGATCGGCGGGTCGTTCCAAGGATATACGTTGGGGAACGTCATGAGTGCTGCGTTTTATGAACAGGCGCTGGCGGCGGAACCAGGGATTTCGGCCGAAATTAGTCAAGGCAACTTCGACACCCTCCACGGCTGGCTCAAAACCAACATCTACCAGCACGGCGCAAAATATACCGCGCCCGAACTGGTCGAGCGCGTCACGGGTGGCCCACTCTCGATCGATCCCTATATTAATTATCTCAAGACAAAGTTTGGGGATTTGTACCAATTGTCATAAGGATCTGGATTGCAAGAGCGAATCAAACGACTTGAAGGAAGTGTAAACCTGCGCGACATCGGCGGTTATCAGACGGCTGATGGCCGCACCCTGCGTTGGGGGCTTGTGCTGCGGTCTGGCTCGTTAACCCGTTTAACCGATCGGTCGGTGGCAGAACTGGGCGAGATGGGTGTGTCGGTTGTGTATGATTTGCGTTCGGCCGAAGAAGTCCGCGCCGCGCCCGATAAACTGCCAAATGAGGTTGTGTATCGCCATCGGCCGATTGTCGATCCCGCCCGTTTCTCACAGCTCAAAGCGTTGTGGGCCGTGTTGTTCAAGCGCAACCAACTGGCCGAAAGCTTGTTTGAGGGATACACCCGCGTCATGATCGACGGCAACGCGCAGGTGATTGGCGAAATGTTGACGGCGATTGCCGATGCCGACAGCGGTGCAATTCTCATTCATTGCACCGCTGGCAAAGATCGTACTGGCTTATTTGTTGCGTTGCTGCTGTGTTTGTTGGGTGTTCCGCTGGATGTGATTTCGGCCGATTACAGCCTCAGCAATCAGTTTTACGACCTGTTTGCCGAGCGCCTCAACACCGATTTAGCGGTCTTGCGCCGCCTCCAGCTAAGCGACGCACAAATTAAACCGCTGCTGACGGCCGACCCACAAATTCTGCGCCGCTCCCTAACCTACCTAACAGAAAAATATGGCTCAGTTGAACAATATTTGGTGGACGAGGCGAAGGTTGCGCCCCAAACGCTGGAAAAACTGAAGGCGCAATTATTGACGGGCTAGGTTCTCGGAAAGAATTACCCGCTCAACCCCACGTTTACATGCTGTAAAGTAGCCGCTCGCGATCAAATAAACGCAAGCCGATCACGATTCCAATACCAGCCAATACAAGACAACTGATAATGGTGACGCCAAACTCCATCATTGGGATGCTGCCGTCAACGGCCAGTTTTCCAGCAACAGCCCCTGTTCCATAGGCAGGAATCAGATACCAAACGGCGGAGCTGGGTGGGAAGAATCCAGACGCCATTGCAGGAAACATGGTCAACATGGTGATGGGAGCAGCGGCCGATTGGGCGTCCTTAAACGTTTTGGTGCGGATCGCCATAATCATCAGGATCACGTTGACGGCAAACGCAAGCGGGAGCGCAACCAGTATTGACCCAATGATAACGCCTGCTGGCACGACCGCGCCCTTGCTAAGCGACTCTGGCAGGAGGGCGGACGTGATGCCATAGCCTGCAAAAGTTAGGATCAACGGGATGTTGGTCATCGTGAAAACGGCTAACAGCTTGCCAATAAAAATTTCGGCGTCGCTAGCGGGCGTCAGCAGCAGTGATTCAAGCGTGCCGCGTTCCTTTTCACCCGCCGTGACGTCGATGGCGATAAACATGCCGCCTGTGACGACAACGACCGAGAGCAAAATTGGCAGTAGGAAGCTGGCTTGCGCTCCGCCTTGCTGTGCTGGTGTGGTTAGCACGACACTTTCGATTTGGATCGGGTTGAGGATGGCGGGATCGATGCCGCGTTCGGTCAGGCGCTGGGTGACGAGCTGATCGCCATAAGCGCCGAGTGCGCCTTGGAGGCGGCGTGTGGTGGTGTCGATGTCGAAGGCGTTGCCGCCCGTGTTGAGTAGGAGTTCAATTTCGGCCGAATTTTCCCCATCAACCGCATCTACAAACCCCGCTGGCACAACGAGCGCCACAGATAACTCCCCTGATTCGATCAGCGTTTCTAGCTCAGCCCGCGTCCCGCTCCACTCATCGAGCCGAATCAACGCGCTGCTCAGTACTAGGTCTAGCCCCTCACTAATGTTGTCGCTGCCAATAGTCGTGACAACGGCTGCCTCTTGCGCCTGTTGTTCGATCTGACCCTCAAAAACTGATCCCAAAATGGGATTCAACAGCGCGTAAAACACACCCAACACAATCGGCATCATCAGCGCCTGCCGTAACGCACGACGGTCTCGCAAGCTGTCGGTTAACTCTTTTCGCCAAATATTTGTAATTCGATTCCACATAATGTTTGCTCACTAAAGAGAAATAAAAAATAATGAATGACGAATGAAGTGTCCCATTCTTTCTTTAACTTCTTCGTTCTCCATTCAATATTCAATATTTCTCCCCCTAGTTTCCACTCCGCAATAATCCTTCCGCACTGCCCGCCAACTCGACAAAAGCATCTTCAAGATTGTTTTTACTTGTTTGGGCAATCAGGGTTTTGGGTGAGCCAACCGCCACAATTTTGCCGCCAACAATAATAGCGATGTTGTCGCACAGCCGTTCCGCTTCATCCATATAATGGGTGCTGAACAAAACACAGCGCCCTTGTTCTTTGAAGGCAAGAATCTGGTTGCGTGTTTCGCGAACGGCCATTACGTCCAGACCGTTGGTTGGTTCGTCCATGATGATGTTGGGGGGATTGTGGATTAGGGCGCGGCCGATCACTACTTTTTGCCGTTGCCCGCGACTGAACCCTTCGGCACGACGGTCGGCGATTTCTGCCATTTGCATCAAATCGATCACGTTTTGAACACGTTCCTCAAGTGCTTTGTCGCTGAGATCATAGAATCGACCGTAGTAGCGAAACTGTTCACGAGGCGTGAGGCGTGGATAAACGCCGCCTGCATCGCCCTGCATGCCTAGAATACGTCGCACCGCTTGTGGATCTTGTGCCACGTCGCGCCCGTCAATAACTGCCGTGCCAGACTGAGGTTTGATCAACCCCGTAATCATGCGCAAAACGGTTGTCTTGCCTGCGCCGTTGGGGCCGAGTAGTCCTGTAATTTGCCCGTCAGGACATACAAAACTGACGTCATCTACTGCTTTGATATCCTTATAATGTTTCAACAAGTTTTTCACTTCAATCATAGAGCGTTTTCCTCATCGTATGTACTGTTTTGAATGCGTACTTTACGAAAGTGAGCAGGGGAAGTTGCAGGGAAAGATCAGCTTAGGGGCGGGGTTCCTATTAACGTCTCGCTATGTTTGGTCTAAGCAATAGCCAATGTAAGATTTCGCCCACAGAATGAATGAGGGCGCTTTTAATAAAGTGCCCTATCAAAAAATCTGTGAACGGGGAGTCCATGATAAATACTAACATTGCTAACTGGCTGTTTCTGCTGCTTCTAACTGTGACGATCATCTCGGTGGTTGTGACCGCTTTTGCGTGGCGTCAATCGAAACAATCTTTTCATCTTTATAATCGACGTTCGGCCGAAATTCGTATGCAAAACTATATGACGGTGACGACGATTTTGCTCATGTGCTTACTGTTAGTAGGAGGGTATCTATGGATTGAAACACGCAACGTTGAGGCGTTGCCAAATGATCGCGAGGCGGAGGTGCGGTTTCAATCTTCCCTGTCGATTGCCAATTTGTTGGATGCACGCGCAACGCGCGAGGCGGAAATTGCCGCATTGAGCAGCGTACAGCCTACGCCTGAATCAGTGTCTATTTTACCGTTGGAATATCGTGCGGTTAATGGGCAGGCTAATTTAGAAGCGGATGCAGAGCTAACGCGCATTTTGTTTTCGACAACGGTGTCTGAAACATATGAACCTACCGATCCGTCTGATCGGTTCCCCACAGATATAGAAACGCTGTTTGCAACCTTTGACTATCGTAATTTGGCAAACGGGTTGGAGTGGTCTTGGGTGTGGCGACGAGATGGGGTCGCAATTGATGGTGGGAATGAGGTTTGGAGCTATGGAATTGAAGGGGCAGCGTTTGTGTTTCTTGATCCTGAGACGTTTGAGCCGGGGGACTATTCGGCCGAAATTTGGTTCAACGAAACCCTATTTGCTCGCGGCAACGTGACGGTGTTTCAATCGGCGGCCGATGCAATTGCGGTTGAAACGAATACGGCACGGACATTGACGGTGACAACGCCTGAGCGGATCGACCCACAGGTGGGTGGAATCGGCCGATTGCCAAACGAATACACCCAACTTGAGCTAGAAACCCCTATCTCGTCCCAGACCGAAATGAAGCTAGTCGATTTTACCGTGCAGTATGGTGGTGAAAATCGCCCCGTTACACTGGTCGCCGCCTTTGAACATCAGGAAATGGCGGACGGCATGGTCTGGGCATGGGTGTGGCGACGTGATAACGTCGTGATTGGCGGCGGTTCGCGTCGCTGGCGTGAACCTAGCGACACACGTGTTGGGTTTATGCACTTCATTCCGACCGAACAACTGCAATCAGGCGAGTATAGCGTCGAGTTATGGGTCAATGAAACGCTCTTGGGTCGCTCGGTTATTCAAGTGACAACATCAATTAGTGACGAATAACGAACTGGATGTCTACACTCAAACGATTAGGTAGATCACAAAAACATTTTTGCAAAGCGCCACTTGCAATTTTACTCTCAAGCACTTTTTGTAGCGCACTTAATCATCCATCGCCACTATCAGCCGATCAAAGTTGCTGTTCAGAACGATTGTCTATAGTCTGTCCGCATCTGTCCGCAGATTGTCCGTGATGATTGACAAGATACTGCTAATCTTGTAATTGTGGAAGTAGGATAGGACAGGTATCATAATCCCTATCGTTGAATGCAAGT
>JBMZDF010000048.1:0-19443 GCA_049614105.1 Promineifilaceae bacterium (SeqCode) | reverse complement strand
AAACCCAGTTCTTTTGGATCTGTTTCTAATACCTCTTCAAGCTTTTGATTATATTCATCTGTTGTGACCCTTGGCCGACCGCTTCTTGGTCTATCTGTCAAGCCTGCCAGCCCCTGTGTTTGCCAGCGATTGTGCCAATAGTGTATTTGGCCTGTTGAGATTGACTGCAACTTTGCTATCTCTGGTCTTTTATGACCTAAATGTAAGAGGCGGATGATTCGCGCTCTTGGGCGAACTCGCAAATCCTCATGATTTTTTATTGCTTGTTCAACTTCGTTCAGTTGCTTTTCTGTTAATGTGT
The DNA here is from genome assembly GCA_049614105.1 of Promineifilaceae bacterium (SeqCode). Lineage (GTDB taxonomy): Bacteria > Chloroflexota > Anaerolineae > Promineifilales > Promineifilaceae > CALECP01. Next base: position 19,142 of record JBMZDF010000048.1, on the reverse strand, counting down.
AATCTACTCGCTTTGGCATCCTTTTATCATGCCTTATTATTTCTATTCAGTCAAAATGTTTTTGTCATCTACTTAAAGGGCTGCTGTGCAGATTTTTGTTATCTGATTTGCTATTTGAAACGTGTATATGATTGGCCCACTGCTATGCAATGGGTCTTTTTTTATTGCCTTTCGCCCCAACTTCCTCAACCTCCTATAATTAGACACATGCGAAAAGTTATTGCTGTAGTCCGACTCTTTTTAGTCGCGGTTTTCCTGTTTGATGCGACGATTGTGGCGCTCATTGCCAGCTTCATCCCGTTCAAGATACGAGGGGCATCGTTGGCCTCTTGGGTTGTTTTGGGGTTGGCTCGCTCGATTTTGTGGGCGTTGAACGTGCGCTTAGACGTTTCTGACAAAGCGCGTTTGCAAGCGCATCAGGGTTTGTTTTACCCGACGCACGACTCGTTCCTTGATATCGTGATCCCGATTGCGATTTCGCCTGTGCGCTTTTTAGCTGCAATTGAGGTGAAAGATAAGTGGCTGATCGGCCGATTAGCCACAGCTATCGGCTGCGTTTATGTTGATCGACGCAGCAAAGCGTCCCGTCAAGCTGCGCGGAGTTCGCTTACAAACTTAGAAGCGTACCCGCCGATTGTGTTGTACCCAGAGGGGATGCTTGACGGCAAACCGGGTATTGCGCCTTTTCGCTATGGTGCGTTTGACTTAGCGATACAAAATAACCTGTCATACATTCCAATCGTGCTGCTCTATGATGATTTTTGGGCGGTAAAGTGGAAATATGAATCGATGTTTGCCCCTGCTTGGCGCACAGCGATGCGATGGCGCACCGATGCGCGTGTGGTTCCGCTGGAGACGGTTACGCCTAAACCAGATGATGATCCGGCTGTGTTGGCACATTCGGCCGAAAGAGCGGTCATTCACACCATCGCAACCCAAGGCGGCGGCGACTACTCAGTGGTCAGCGTGGATGATGAACCAGAAAAGCCAGCCGTAAGCTGGGAAACGCACACAGACGCTTGATGCAACACGCACACTCTTTTATCAACCGCCTGATCGATCGACGGTCGATTCGGCGGTATGAAAATCGGCCGATTCCAAAGCCACTCATCGAGCAACTGCTCGAAGCCGCGATTTGGGCACCCTCCGCCCATAATCGCCAGCCTTGGCGTTTTGCCGTTATCACCCAGTTTGCCACCAAACACAAGCTGGCAACCGCGATGGGCAACCGCCTGCGCCGCGATTTAGAAGCGGACAGCGTGCCAGAAACGGTTATTGCGAAAGATGTCAATCGCTCCTATTCACGCATCACAGAAGCGCCCGTTTTGATTTTGGTTTGCCTGTCGATGGCGGATATGGACGTTTACAACGACGAGCGGCGCAACGCCCACGAGTGGACGATGGCGGTTCAGAGCACGGCGATGGCGGCGCAAAATTTGTTGCTTGCCGCGCACGCGCAGGAACTGGGCGCGTGTTGGATGTGTGCGCCCCTTTTTGTGCCAGATTTGGTGCGTGATACGTTGGCTTTATCGGCCGATTGGCATCCCCAAGCGTTGATCACATTAGGTTATCCCGCCCAAACGCGCACCAAAACGCGCCACCCTGTTCCGTCGCGCACGCAATTCTTAGACTGATTGTTTGACCCTTTATACAATGTCAAGTCATATAACTACCTAAAATTTACCGTCAAGCGGGGATCATTTGATCCAATAATCGAGTAGAATCCCGATAGCTTCAGTGACTTGTGTCAGGTGATTAATTTTGAACGCTTGATACCTTATTAACCTCTATCTGTTTTTATGGATGTACAGCAACTCTTTTTTGGCCCAAACGCAGGCTATGCGCTTGAGCTTTACGAACAATATTTAGCGGATCCCGCATCCGTTGACGAACAAACGGCGCGTCTGTTTGCACATGTTGACCCCTCTTCATTAGACGAGACGCAGCCCACAGGACGGCCCACTCCTCAGCAGAGTGCGAGACCAGTTAATGGAACGATCAACGTAAAAGCGGCAGCAATTGCCAATTTGGCGAACGCGATCCGTGATTATGGTCATTTGGCGGCTCAACTCGATCCGCTCGGCAGTCCGCCTCCTGGCGATCCGCTGCTGCGACTGGTGACGCATGCGTTAACGGAGGCTGATTTGACGCAGCTTTCGGCCAAGGTCGTTGCCAATTCTGGCGTGGAGTCAAGCGCGACGGCGGCGGACGCGATTGCGCGGCTGCGGGCTGTGTATAGCTCAAGCATTGGCTATGACATCGCGCATATTCACAATCCTGAGGAGCGGGCGTGGCTGCGAAATTCGGCCGAAACGCACCGCTACCACCCCTCCAACACCCCCCTTGACGAAAAAGCGCTTTTGGAACGTCTGACCCAAGTCGAAGGGTTTGAGCAATATCTGCACAACACCTTCCAAGGCAAAAAGCGTTTCTCTATTGAGGGGCTGGACGTCATGGTTCCGATGTTGGACGAAATCTTGGCCGATGCGGCTCAACAAGAGATTTCTAGCGTTCTCATCGGCATGGCGCACCGTGGTCGGCTCAATGTGTTGACCCACGTCATGCAGAAACCCTATGCCGAAATGCTGGCTGAGTTCAAAGATATTTATTCAGGCACAGAAACGGTTAACTACACAGGTGACGTAAAATATCACTTTGGGTATACGCGCAACATTGGCAGTTTGACCGTTCAAATGGCGGATAACCCCAGCCACCTCGAACTGGTAAACCCCGTGGTCGAAGGCATGGCGCGTGCCGCAGGTTCTAAGACGGATCTGGGTGGGGAAGTACGCATGGACCCCCTTGCCGTGATGCCGATTTTGATCCACGGCGACGCCGCTTTTGCAGGTCAGGGCATTGTGCCAGAAACGCTCAATCTAAGCCGCCTCCCCGGCTGGCGCGTGGGCGGCACGATTCACTTCATTGCGAATAATCAGATTGGCTTCACAACAGATTATCGCGAGTCGCGCAGCACCCTTTACGCCAGTGATATTGCCAAAGGGTTTGAAATCCCTGTTATCCACGTTAACGCGGATGATGTTGAAGCGTGTATCGAAGTTGCACGTTTGGCGATGGCGTATCAGACAAAATTTGAAAAAGATATTCTGATCGATCTAATCGGCTATCGTCGTTATGGTCACAACGAAGGGGATGAGCCGCGCATGACGCAGCCAGCCATGTATGCCTCCGTTGACCAGCATCCGACCGTTTGGCGACTGTGGGCGAATGAACTCGAACAACGTGGGACGGTTGCCAGCGGCGAGGCTGACCGCCTCATGCAGGCTCAATTTGACCATTTAGCCAAGGTTTATGCTGGAATGGACAAGACAGAAAAGCAGCTTGCTTCTTTTGTCCACGATCGCAGCCTGTATCGTAACTGGGAAACGCAGGTTGATGCGGATCAACTGGTTGCCTACAACAATGAACTGTTGAAGCTGCCCCCAGCGTTCCAACTCCATCGCGGTCTTAAGCGCGTGATGGGGCGTCGTGCGACGGCACTTGACACGCTGGATGAGGCAACGATTGATTGGGGCCATGCAGAATCGTTGGCGTTCGCGTCAATTTTGGCAGAAGGCACGCCGATTCGTTTGACGGGCGAAGATGCAGAGCGCGGCACGTTTAGCCATCGACACGCTATTGTTCGCAATATGACGGACGGCTCCCGCCATGCGGCGCTGCAAGTTTTGCCGCAGTCGAGAGCCTCGTTTGAGTGCCGCAACAGTGCTTTGTCTGAAAACGCCGCAATCGGCTTTGAGTATGGTTACACCCTGCAAAAGCCAAATAGCTTGGTGCTTTGGGAAGGGCAGTTCGGTGATTTTGTCAATGGGGCGCAGCCAATCATTGATGAATACATCACCTCAGGGCGTGCAAAGTGGAGTCACAAAGCGCCGTTGGTGATGCTGTTGCCACATGGATATGAGGGGCAGGGGCCAGATCACTCGACCGCCCGTTTAGAGCGCTTTTTGCAGATGGCGGCCGATCGTAATATGCGGATTGTCAACCCGACAACGGCAGCACAATATTTTCATCTGCTGCGCCGCCATCAACTGCACTTGCAGGCTGACCCGCGCCCGTTGATTGTGATGACGCCAAAAAGCTTGTTGCGTCATCCAATGGCGCGTTCATCGCTGCGTGAACTGTCTGAGGGTGGGTTCCAGCCTATTATTGACGATCCAAGCGTGACGCCGCAAAAGCGCCGACACATCAAGCGCATTGTGCTGTGCAGCGGTAAGGTTTATGTGGATGCTGTGACCTCGTCATTGCGTCCAGAGAATCCTGATGTGGCGTTTGTGCGTGTTGAACAACTGTATCGCTTCCCGCTGCAACAGATCAAAACGCTGTTGGCAAGTTATAAAGGGTGTCAATCGGTTGTTTGGATGCAGGAAGAGCCTAAAAATGGCGGCTCTTGGTATTACGTGCGTTCGATGCTTGCACGTGTAGTTGGCGATTTGCCTTTTGGGTATATTGGCCGTCCTCATCGCGCCAGCCCGGCCGAAGGGGCACTGCACTGGCATCGTGTGAATCAAGACGAAATTATTAGACAAGCATATGAGATTGAATAGGAAATGAAGCATAAGGGAATGGAGGATGAAAAATAGATTCTTCATTAGCCTTTCCCTGTCTATCATTTCTTTGTTTACGGAGTATGAACATGGCTGTGGAAATTAAAGTTCCAGAATTAGGTGAATCAGTTGTTGAGGCAACGGTGGGTGAGTGGTTGAAGGCAGTTGGCGATACAGTTGCCATTGGCGAAGTGCTTGTCGAGTTGCAAACAGATAAAGTGGATCTTGAAGTCAATGCAGATGTTGCAGGCGTCTTGATCGAGATCGTTGCTGATGTAGACGAAGATGTTGCGATTGGCGACGTGTTGGGCCGCATCGAAGCGGCCGACGGCTCGGCAGTTTCTGCGGCAGCGCCTGCCGCTGCACCAGCGCCGACGCCCGTAGCTGCGCCAACCCCTGTGGCCCCTGATGCAAATGCGACCCCCGTTGCGAGGCGCGTGGCTGCGGCCGAAGGCGTTGATTTAGGCAACGTGAGCGGCTCTGGCAAGGGCGGCAAGGTGATGAAGGCTGATGTTCAGGCTGCGGCTGTTGTGACGCCAGTTCTGAAGGCTGCGCCAACGCCAGCCCCTGTTGTGGCGGCATCAAAACCAGCAGCGCCTGCTGCGCCAACGGGTGCTTCACCACTTGCTCAGATCTTTGGCAAGAGCGAACGCGAAGAACGTGTCAAGATGTCGCGTCGTCGCCGCACAATCGCTAAGAATCTGGTAGCAGCCCAGCAAACGGCCGCTATGTTGACGACGTTTAACGAAGTTGACATGCATGCCGTAATGGATCTACGCAAGCGGCGCAAAGCGTGGTTTGAAGAAAAATTCGGCACACGTTTGGGCTTTATGTCCTTCTTTGTCAAAGCAGCCGTGTCAGCCCTCAAGGCGTTCCCACGTTTGAATGCGGAAATTGACGGCGACACAATGGTGTTGAAAAACTATTATGACGTAGGGATTGCGGTTGGCGCAGATGAAGGGCTGGTTGTGCCAGTTGTTCGCGATGCAGATCAGCTGTCCTTCGCCGAGATCGAGAAAAAAGTGCGTGGCTATGGTAAAGCGGCACGTGATGGCTCACTTGGCATTGCCGATCTCATGGGCGGTACGTTCACGATTACGAACGGCGGCGTCTTTGGGTCGATGCTGTCGACGCCGATCCTGAATGCGCCACAGGTCGCGATTTTAGGCATGCACAACATTGTGCAGCGGCCAGTTGTAGTTGATGGGGAGATTGCGGTTCGGCCGATAATGTATCTCGCCCTCAGCTACGATCACCGCATCGTCGACGGCAGCGAAGCGGTTCGCTTCCTCTATCGCATCAAAGAACTAATCGAAGATCCAGAAGAATTGCTGTTGGCAGGCTAAAACCCGTTCCCAACGCCATTTTCAGATTTTTAGAAACCGAGTTTTTTCAAAAAACTCGGTTTCGTGCGTTTATCCCCCGTAAAAACTTCATTTTTATTTCTACTGGAGACAGATATGATTGGCAAACCACTTTCCCATTTGCAGGTGATTGGTGTCCGTTATCGACGCAGCCAGCTTGCGCCGCGTGATGAGCGGTCGGTTGATGCGTATGCGCGGTCTGGGGTTTATGGTTCGGCCGAAATTCCCTTCGACATCACCGAACCCCAAATGATCGAGTCAATGCGCGGCGCGTTTGAGCCAGACAACATCGGCGTGATTAACAGTGAAATTGCAAACGCTGTGGCGGCAGCGCGTCAAAACGGCAGCGCGATTCTGATGACGGGCGGCGACTGCACCCACATCAGCGGTATCTTTGGCGGCTTACAAGACATACACGGGCCGTCAGTTCGCGTCGGACTTGTCTGGTTTGACGCACACGGCGACTTCAACACGCCAAACACCTCATTGTCGGGCATGTTGGGCGGGATGCCTGTGGCGGTTTGTGCAGGATTGGCTTTTCCCGTTTAGCGTGAGCGCTCACATATTGTCGCGCCTGTGCCAACCGATCGCATTGTGATGGTCGATGTGCGCAACTTGGACGCCCCCGAAGAACAGTTAATTCGCGCCACTGACATTGTGATCGCTTCTGCGGCCGAAGGGTTCTCAGGGGAAGCGTTAGCCTCTGCTGTGGCAAACCTTGCTGAAAAGTGCGATCTGATTTATCTGCATATCGACTCTGACATTCTGGACGAACGCTACGTACCTAGCCACGGTACGAAGGAACCCAACGGCCCCAACATGGCGCAGGTTCATGCAGCGATCGAGACAGTGATGGCGACGGGCAAAGTGGCGGTGACAGCGGTTGTGTCTGTCTATGGTGAAGGGGAAGGCAGCGAGACAACGGTTGCCTCTGGCATTGAACTGGTGCGCGGTTGCTTAGAATCTTGGCGTAGATATGGGGGTGCGTAATCTCTCAATCGAATAGGAACTCAAATCCATCTTTTTTGGCCTCTGATCGCATCAGCATCGTAAAGGGTGCTTTGCGGCTGACTATATCTGCGATCCGATTGAGTGCTAGCTGTTTTGCGCTTTCATCGCCGCGATTGTCTGCTTGATAGTATGATTTTGTTGCGGTCAATAATTCAGTTGTACGGCGGCGGATTGCGTTGCGTAATGAGCGAGTCTTTGATTTTGACTTCCAATCGCGTTTGCCATGGTGTAGATGTTCAAGCAGCTCAGATGTGTTAGCCGCTAATATGTTGGAAGAGTCTGTTGCCGAGAACTTGGGTTCGTAGTCAATTGGAGTTAAGACGTAGCAAATATCTTCTTCAACATTGTGGTTTGGATCGCAGGGGTTGAGAATATCGATTTGGGTACTTTTATATTGGTTGCATGTATCCCCGCAGGCCAAAAATAGATTATCCCAGTTATATTTTAAACTGGCGTCTCCTTTGTGAGGGTGAAAATGTTCGATCTGAAAGTTTGTCGCGCTGTCACGCCACGTTTCGCAGAGATAGCATTTGTTATGAAAAAGTTCTTCTAGAGCATTGTAAACAGCTTGGCTTGTTTGATAACCTGCTCCGATATGTGGAGCAGCGACGCTGTTTCTATCAAAGTTAATCATGTGACTGTACTTCTACGACGTAGGCGTTCTATTTCAAGATAAACATCAAGTGCCAAATCCTCTGAAAGTGCTCCTAGTTCCGTCGATAATTCTTCTAATCGTTTGTTTTCAGTGTCGCTGCGCTCACTTTTGTTAAGCAGACGTTTTGCCTCTTTCAGCTTTTCTGTTGCCAGAAGTGAATAGACTGTTTCGATCCCCAAATACTCTCGCATCAACACTCCATATTCCATTCCAGTCAGATTCTCATCACTCTTTTCGTGAGTACTCAAATCATAAACAGTTGCATTTTCAATACTTGCCATCACGATTGGGGAATGCGTTGTCACAATAAACTGAATATGGGGAAACATCTTGGTCAAAAACGGCAGAATCTTTTCCTGTAGCGAAATATGCAAGTGGTTCTCAATCTCATCAATAAGAATAATTCCGCTTGGTTCAAGCTGAGCAGTTTCTGATTGATAGGCTTCATTATGAAGCATGATTTCTGTAACGATTGCTAAAATTGAGTCATGCCCATCTGCTAAGTGATCAAATGTTAATTGACGCCCGCTCGGATATTCAAAGTAAAAACGGCGTTCGCTAAATCGATGTTTTAGTCTGAGTTGAGGTTCCTCAAACATATCTTGAAAGTTTTCTTCCAACCAACTAAACCATTTTGTCAGTCTATCTGCTTGAGCGACTTCATTATCAGCAATTGCATAAGCTTGCTGCCGTTTTTTAAGAAGTAAATAATTAAGGAAATATCTTGATAAAAACGTTCGAGATGGTGAGAACCATCCTGAATGACAATGTTCATCTAATTCTGTTTGAATATTAACAAGAGTCTCTTCTGTCAATTTATTTTGAGGGTCACCTTTGATTAAGTTCAAACATGTCTCAATGCGTCTCTGGATTTCATTTGCGTGAGGATCAATAGCACCAGGGTTTTTCGAAGTTATTACACGCTTAAGAGGTACTCGGAAACCACTAGCATCATCAATTTCAGCATGTCGAGTTACTCCAAAATACTCATAGACTTGATGAGGTATCTGAGTTTGAGCTTGCTTGTAATCAATTAAAAAATCAATTTCTGTACGAGGTATATCTCTACTAAACTTACGCATATCAATGTCGACATCCAGCTCATTTCTGATTGATTTTAGAGTAAAGTAGATCTGAGGTTGGCGGAAGCCGTTGAACAGTTTCTGGAATTCGAGGTTGATGGCGTTGAGGGTGTTTGTTTTGCCGCTGCCATTGTTGCCTGTCAGGATGAGGTGGCGAAATGGTTCGCCGTTGACTGGGGAGAAGTCGATTTCAAAGTTTTTGTCAACGAAATTGTTGTAGACGTAGATTGAACGGATATAGGTCATTTTGTTTGCTCCAAACAGCCAAAGATTACTCTCATTATACGACAATTTGTAAGCAATCAGTTAGCCTGATGGATCGTAAATAGACCCCGTTTCGGTTAGAATTCGCGCAATGGCAACCTTGTTTGATTACGCTCGTTCGCAACAATCGTCTACTTGGACGGTGAGCGACCTTACGCGCTATATTCGCGATCTGTTTGAGATGGACTATCGGCTGCAAGAGGTGCAGGTCGAGGGGGAGATTTCAAATTTTGTGCGGGCGCGTTCAGGGCATTTGTACTTTACTTTGAAGGACAAAGATGCACAGTTGAAGTGCGTGATGTGGCGCGGTTCGGCCGAACGTCTGCATTTCCGCCCGCGCGATGGGGATCAAATTTCGGCCGAAGGCAAACTCAGCGTCTACGAAGCCAGCGGTGTTTATCAACTGTACGCCAATCGACTTGAACCGGTAGGGCGCGGCAATTTGGCGCTGGCCTTTGAACGACTCAAGGCACAGCTAACCGAAGAAGGGCTGTTTAACCCTGAATTCAAAAAGCCGATCCCGCAATATCCACGCAAGTTGGGGATTGTTACATCGGCCGATGCCGCCGCTCTACGCGACATTCTTAACGTCCTGCGCCGCCGTTATCCGCTGGTTGAGGTGCTGATTGCGCCGACGCTGGTGCAAGGCACGTCAGCCCCGCCTCAAATTATCCGTGCTATCCGTTGGCTCGATTCGCAAGATGACATTGACACAATTATTGTGGCGCGTGGTGGCGGGTCGATTGAAGATTTGTGGGCGTTTAACAATGAAGATGTTGCCCGCGTTGTGTTTAACTGCCAACATCCCATGATTAGCGGGGTGGGGCATGAGACAGATTTTACGATTATTGATTTTGTGGCCGATTTGCGTGCGCCGACGCCCTCGGCTGCGGCCGAAGTGGCTGTGCCCGATGTGAGCGAATTAACGCCTTATGTGCGTGGCTTGAGCAGCGTATTGCATAACAATATGCAGGATCGGCTTGAACAGTCAGCTTGGCGAGTGAATTCGTTCAAGCGTATACTGAGCAACTTGTCGCCGAAAAGCAGGGTGCGCAACGGCGAGCAGCGGGTTGATGAGCTGGCGTTGCGGCTTGAGAATGCGATGCGACGACAGCTTGACGCGCAGCAAAATCGTTTAACGGTCGTGCAAACACAACTGGCTGCGGTTAGCCCACAGGCGACGCTGCAACGTGGGTATGCGATTGTTCGTGATGCGACGGGCGCTGTTGTGCGTTCGGCCGAACAAGTAACAAGTGGAGATTCGCTGCGGGTGCAGGTTGCAGACGGCGAATTTGATGTGACAAGCAAATGACAAACCAATCTGAAATTAACGCCGATCAGTTAAGCTTTGAAACCGCCCTACATGCATTGGAAACAACCGTTTCCCAGCTAGAGGCCGGTGAATTGACGCTAGAGGCGTCGCTTAAACTCTATGAACGTGGTCAACAGTTAGCCGCGTTTTGTGGTAAACAACTGGGCGAAGCGCGTTTGAAAGTTGAGCAGCTTTCGGCCGATGGCGAGATTGTAACTATTAGCAGCTAGTTGCTAGTTGCTAGGGTCAGTAAAAAACGTTTTACGAGCCACTAGCCACCAGCCACTTACAACCTAGAAAATCATTGTTTAAAAAATTCCGCGCGTCCCTTTCCAAAACGCGCAATAACGTCATTGGTCAGCTAGCAACGGTGCTGGGTACGGCCGACATTACTGAAGACACATGGGAAGATCTCGAAGATATTCTCGTGCAGGCTGACCTCGGTGTTGACACCACCATCGCGCTCGTCGACTCACTGCGAGAACGCGCCGAAGAAAAAGGCATCTTTCGTGCTGAAGAACTGATCCCCGAAATGAAGGCGGTCATGCGCGAAATGTTGGTTGATCCGCCTGAATTCCGTGTCGATCAAAAGCGACTGCTGACGATTGTGCTGGTTGTGGGCGTCAATGGCTCAGGCAAGACGACCTCGATTGGCAAGCTGGCGCTCAAGTACAAAAACGAAGGGCGCAACGTGCTGTTAGCCGCAGGCGATACCTTCCGTGCGGCGGCGATCGATCAGCTTGGTGTTTGGGCCGATCGGGCAGGGGTTGAGATTGTCGCGGGACAACACGGCGGCGACTCAGCTTCAATTATTTACGATAGTATTCGACGTGCGCGTGCGCGTGAACATGATTTGCTGTTGGTTGACACGGCGGGACGTTTGCACAACAAGTTCAATCTAATGAAAGAGCTTGAAAAGGTGTTTGAAGTTTGTCGCAAAAGTGTCCATCAAGCGCCACATGAGACATTGCTTGTGATTGATGCGCCAACGGGACAGAATGCCCTGCTGCAAGCGCAAAAATTTAAGGAAACAGTTAATCTAACGGGTGTTATTTTGACAAAGTTAGACGGTACGGCGAAGGGCGGGATGGTCTTTTCGATTTATCGTGACCTTGGGCTGCCGATTCGCTTTGTTGGTGTGGGCGAAGGGATTGATGATTTGATTCCGTTTGACCCAGACGCATTTGTTGACGGTATGTTTGAAGGGCGCGATGCTTTGAGCAGTGACGGGGGATAACCCTGCCTGACCTCCCCTCAACAGGGGAGGAACTGATTTTCTCCTTAAAGCCAGGTGTTTTCTGACATTCTTGCCGCCTCCTTTATATTTGAACCCCAATTCTGGATAATTTCATGGATAAAACGATTTCTCAGCTTAACGACTTGAACGAACGTGTCAATATTTTGCGGAGGCGGCTTTGACGTCGCTGAGAAGCTAAACAAAATTGAGGTGTTGCAGCGTGAGGCAGCCGACCCGACTTTTTGGGATAACCCAGACAAGGCGCAGCGCAAAATGCGTGAGCTGAACGAGTTACAGGCGTCGGTCAGCACGTGGCAGGCGTTAAGCGAACGGTTGACGGACGCACTTGAGCTGGCGGAGATGGATGATGGGGAGATGGCGGATGAAATTTCGGCCGAAACCGACATCCTTACCATCGAAATCGACAAACTAGAATTCAGCACCCTATTCTCTGGTAAATTCGACAGCCGCGATTGTTATCTAGCGATTCACGCGGGGGCAGGTGGTACTGAGTCCCAAGATTGGGCCGCCATGCTGCGCCGCATGTTCCTGCGTTATTTTGAAATACACGGGTTCAAAGTTGAGCTGGTTGACGAAACCGCAGGGGACGAAGTTGGGATCAAGAGCACAACATTTATCATCAAGGGCGAATTTGCCTTTGGCTGGACGCGCTCCGAACGCGGCGTCCATCGTCTCGTGCGAATTTCACCGTTTGATTCTTCTGCCCGTCGCCACACGTCCTTTGCAAAAGTAGAGGTTTGGCCCGACATCGGCAACGAGATCGAAGTTGAAATTGATGACAACGATCTACGCATCGACCGTTTCAAAGCAAGCGGCGCAGGTGGTCAGCACGTTCAGAAAAACGAGACGGCAATCCGCATCACGCATCATCCAACGGGAATTGTTGTCTCCTGTCAAAATCAGCGCTCCTTGGTGCAAAATCAAGAGTCGGCGATGAACATGCTCAAGGCGAAACTGTATGAAATCGAAGTCGCCAAACAAGAGGCCGAACTTGCCGAGGTGAAAGGCGAAGACGTGAGCGCAGGGTGGGGCAATCAAATTCGTTCCTATGTTCTGCACCCCTACAAAATGGTCAAAGACCATCGCTCAAACCATGAAACAGGCAACCCGTCCCGCGTGCTAGACGGTAAGCTAGACGATTTTGTCGAAGCATATCTGCGCTTTGCGCTTGGCGAGAGTCAACCTTAAGCTAGCGGGTTAGTATTTTGGCTTGACCAACTCACTGAAATACTGACCTGCTGACCCCCTTTTTTCAAACCATGTCCCTGCAAACAACTGTTGTCGAAAAATTTGTAGACGTTTTTGGTGGTCAACCAACGCTTGTGGCACGAGCGCCAGGCCGTGTGAACTTAATCGGTGAGCATACCGATTACAATGACGGGTTCGTGCTGCCAATGGCGATTGATCGCGCCGTTTGGATCGCCTTGCGTCCACGTGATGATGGCAAGGTGGTGCTTCATTCAGTTGATCTGAACGACTCAGGCGAGTTTGACCTCAATGAACCGTTGATCAAAAACGAAGCCCACTCATGGTTTGAGTATGTGCGTGGCGTTGCGTGGGCGTTGCAGAAAGAAGGGCATCAACTGTGTGGCTGGGAAGGCGTGATGTCAGGAGACGTGCCGATCGGGTCAGGGCTATCTTCCTCGGCCGCCCTCCAGATGGCGGTTTCGCGTGCGTTTGCCTCGGTTTCAACGCTGACTTGGGACAATGCAAGCATGGCGCTGATGGTTCAGCGCGTTGAGAATAAATGGATGGGCGTCAATACAGGCATCATGGATCAGATGATTTCAGCCTCTGGCGAAGCTGGATCTGCGCTGCTGATTGACTGTCGTTCGCTCGAAACGATGCTTGTGCCGTTGCCACCCGCCACAAAAGTTATTGTGCTTGATACAGCGGTGCGTCGCGGGTTGGTTGATTCTAAATACAACGAGCGGCGTTCGCAGTGTGAAGAAGCGGCTGACCATTTGGGAAAATCAGCGTTGCGCGACGTGTCCTTGGAGGCGTTTATCAAGACAGCGCCTGAACTGGCTCCGTTGACGCGCAAGCGGGCGCGGCACGTGGTTACAGAAGATGCACGCACGCTGCAAGCGGTTGAGGCGATGCGGGCGGGTGATGCCGTTACGCTGGGTCTGTTGATGAATGCCAGTCACGAAAGCTTGAAAAATGATTTTGAAGTGACGGTGTTTGAGCTTGACAAAATTGTGGAGATTGCGCGGGCGCAAGCAGGTTGCTTTGGCGCACGGATGACGGGCGCGGGTTTTGGTGGGTGTGCGGTGGCGTTGGTGGCGGCCGATTCGGCCGAAACCTTCACCCAAACGGTCGCCGCCCAATACGAAGCTGCAACTGGACTCACCCCCAATATCTATGTCTGTGTCGCCACCCAAGGCGCAGAAACGCTCCAGCACGCTTAAGCGTGCTTCCCAGACCTGCGTTGGGCTTCTAGCCCAACGCCAGCAGCGGACGCCGCAGCAACGCCAAAACCAAACCAATCGTCAATCCACCGATCGCAATCGCAATCGACACACCTGTAAACTCAGCAATTCCGCCCAGCACAACGCCGCCCACCCAAGTAAAACCAAAAACCTGCGTATAAATTCCTTGAACGCGCCCCTGCATTTTGTCAGCCGTCATTAACAGCACCGATGCCGTCAAGGACACCTCAAACGCCATCAACGCACCTTGCATTAAGGCGGCTAGCAGCAGCGATAGCTCAAAGCTACGCGAGAGTGAAAACGCCAGAATGCCAATCGCGGTTGCTGCACCCGCTGTCAGCACCAGCCGCATTTTGTTTTTGTAATCACCCAATCCAGCAATGGCGGCCGTTGAGATCAACGAGCCAATCGCGCCGAAGCCTGTTAAGGTGCCAAATCCGTTGGCTTCTTGTCCCAGCACGTCGCGGGCCATGACGGGAAACATGGTGAGGTTGGACCAGCCGAGTAGGGACATGAGAAAGCCGAGTAGGATGAGCCAAGTGAGGGTGCGGCTGCTGCGAATGTAGGTGATGCCTTCGTGCAGGGATTGGATAATGGGGGTGGTGAGGGTTGTTTTCGGCCGAAAATCACCCTTCACAAACAGCACGCACAGCGCAGCAACTAAACCAAACGCCCCCGCAAAAAAGTAGCCATACTCAACCCCAAACGTTGCCACAATTGCGCCAGCCATAAATGATGCGCCCACGTTCCCAACGTTAAACCCTAGCATTTGTGCGGCCGAAGCATTTAACACCTGATCCTTGTCTACAACATCGACAATCATGGTGTTAATGGCGGGCCAGCGAATTGAAATAAATAGCCCCTCCACAACCGAAGCCACAAAAACGTGCCACAGTTCAATTTGCCCTGTTAACACCAGCGCCCCAATCGCAAATGCTGAGAGGCTGCTGCCTGTCTCAGAAATCAGCAACGCCGTTTTCCGATTCACCCGATCAAGCATCACGCCCACAAACGAGCCGATGAGAATTTGCGTCAGACCACGCATCGCAGGCGCTGCACCAACCCAAAATGGCGAATCAGTCAGGGTGAGTACAAGCCATCCACGCGCCACAAAGATCGTAATCAGGCGCACCGATCCCGTAATGGCGTTCAACCATAACCAACGATATGCGGGAATCGACAGAGAACTAAACAATTGATGTCTAAACGTACGCAAAATCGGCATCATAGAATTCTCGTAGACTTTATGGAGATAACGAGGCAGATTATAGGAAAGCTATGATGTTGGTAGATCTGCACCCCAATGTTTGAGGGCAAAATTTAAGATTTTCTCTTGTCTCTTTTCAATTGAAGCTGCATCCCAGCTCCCTGTCTTTGGGTTTAGAAAGTCAACCAGTTCGTTCTGAGTTTTAAACGGCATTTTACGAAAGTAGTGTTGTTCCTTGTGCGAGAAATTATGATTAGACTTACTGCTATTTGCTGATACTGAATCAAGTGTCAAGTTGCCTAGTGAGTGGAGATGTTTCTCTTTGAAATCCTCACTAATGGTAGGCAGAATACTTACATCATTGACGATAGGAGATGCTTTTGGATTCTGCGGCACAATATGCTCAATGGATAGCCGTGTTCTTTGATTAGAATCTGTGAACTCTTTATAATCCATTGCGGTTGCCACAGGTTGTTCTGTCCGCCGTAAAAAGTTTTCATACTTCCACAAGAGGTAACGTTTATCTCTTCCGCCTATCTCATGGTAAAAGTTGTTTAACATAAGTCGCTGTCCAAACTCTTTCTCATTACAGTATGTTTGAATAATCTGGCGCAGACTTTTCCGTAGAGAGGCAAAATCGCCGTTGAAATCACGTGCTGAACTATAGAGCCATCCCCTACCCGTATTGCTTCTGCGCCCTCGAAGCCCATACACAAGAAAACTAATCGCCTCTGCAAGTCGAACAATCGTGTCAAATTCATCCTTTTGAGGCGAATCATCGTGTTTATAAGCTTTAATCAATAGTGGGTAGAAGTTGGCTGGTCTCTGTAATGCAAACACATCATTCAGATTATCAGTAGGATTTAGCAGAAGCTGTTTGATGACAGCAAAAGTCTCACGCAGTTCATGGCTGTATCTGTCGATGAACTGTTCTGCTTCTGAGAGTTTCCCGCCCTTTATAAGGTCATTGATTGTTCGTTTGACGGTTTGAACGTGTTGTTGATAGTCTGTTTTATCCCCCCAGCGTTCCGAGGCAATAAAGTGATACTGCAAAATCATATCTTCCCCAAGTCGATCCTCGACTGCCTCATAATGTCTGTAGATTTTGCTGAATCGATCTTGAATCGTATTTAGGCGCGACTCTGCATTCTCAGACACAAGATACGTTTTGTACATCAGAAAGCTTTTAGTCTTTTCTAAATTGTTTAACGGTTTCCCACGATCATTGGTTGTTTCAAAAATTAACGTGGCTTCCGCATTGTCTATGACAGAGTAGGTCAAAACCTTTGTACGCTCAATCTTATCCTTGAACTCGCGCAAGGTTTCTGGTGAAAATATTGAAAGCCGTGCTTCAAAAAAGCAGCGTGCATTCCATAGACGCTTTTGAGATGTTGTGTCGATTCCTGTTTCTGCCCCGCTACTGTCTTGCAGAATATATGATTGAAAAAATTCGTTGTCGATGGGTAAGGCTCGAAGCTTATACTCACCTCTATATTGAACATAAGTCTCTTCCAATATTTCGACATCATCGCCAGCAGCTTTCAATTTAGCTAGCAGTACTTTCATAAAGATGACAAGCGTTGTGATACGTTGCTGCCCATCTACGATGTCGATATGCTCAAAGTTACCTGATTTGGCTCTTTCTTGAAAAAGTATCGTGCCGAAGAAGTAAGCTTTATTGAGGTTTTGATTTTCAAAGTCCTCTAAGAACTCTTGTAATTGTCGCTCCTCCCAGGCATAAGCTCGTTGATATTTGGGGATATGAAAGATTTTTCGACCATCAAACAAACTGGCAATAGTTTTCTGTCCGTTGTCCATAGTGATAAAGGGAAATGCCCAGTCTTGAGGATTTGACTGGGCATTTTGTAGTGTTTATATGCTGTGTATGGGAATAAACCTCAGAGGTTTGTTGTTGTCTTCTCTGATCTGCGCATAAAACCCTCTGAGGTTTTCGTCAATGATTACTCGTGCTATGCTGTTTCTAGTTGACGGACGAGCAAATCCTTGATAGGGACATGGCAGCGGATTTGATGATCGTTTGATCCGTCTGGGGAAACCCACGCAGGCATTTCTTCATCACAAATTGCGCCAATACGGATTGGGCAGCGTCGCTGGAAGGGGCAGCCTTTTTGTGGAGGCTGTGATTCAGGCGTGTCGCCACCAATCAACTTTGGCTCAACGTCTGGATCAGGCTCCAGTGCTGCACCCAGCAACGTTTCGCTGTAGGGGTGGTAGGGTGGCGAATAGATTTCATCGACTGACCCTACCTCACACAGACGCCCTTGGTAAAGAACGGCAACGCGATCGGCAAAGGCGCGTACCACGGCGAGATCGTGTGTGATGAAAATGTAGGTGACGCCGTGTTCTTGCTGCAAATCAGCAAGCAGATCGAGTACGGCCGCTTGAACCGACACGTCAAGCGCAGAGGTGACTTCATCACACAGAACAACATCAGGATCGGCCGCAAAGGCGCGTGCAATTGCCACACGTTGCTTTTCACCGCCCGACATTTGGCCTGGGTAGCGCACAAGATAACGGTGGTCTAGGCGGACTCGGTCGAGTAGTTCACGTTTCCGCTCATCGCGGTCGGCCGATGACATGCTCGGATAGTACAGTTTAAGTGGCTGATCGAGCAGTTCAGAAACGTTCTGACGTGGGTTGAGCGACGCATCCGGATTTTGGAAAATCATCTGAATACGTTTACGCAACTCCATCGGCCGATCGTCAACATCGGTCGTCAGATCATAATTCTCGAACGAGATGGACCCACCACGTGCGGGCAACAGACCCGACACAGAGCGCACAATGGTTGACTTACCGCTACCGCTTTCGCCCACAAGCGCAACCGTTTCGCCTTTGCGAACGGTTAGGTTCACATCAGCAACCGTGGCTGGCGGAACGGTTTTGTCGAGCCAACGATCAAGAATATCAGGACGATAATAAGAGATCTCAACGCCTGTTAGCTGGATCGCAACGTCACCGATTTCTTTTTTCGTTTCTCTATAGACTTCCTCTAGCTCATTCGCAAAATCTTTTGAGGTAACTTCCTCATAATTGTGGCAACGAACCAGATGAAGTGCGCCAGGGATACGTTCCAACGTAGGTGGTGTTGTGGTGCAAATATCTGTTGCGTAGGTACAACGGGGCGCGAAAGAGCAACCTGGCTCTGTTCCGGGAAGGGGGGGCGAGCCGGGCATCGACTTAGGAATCCCCGACATGGTTAGACGCGGGATTGACTCCTGCAAGCCACGTGCATAAGGATGTGCGGGATTGCGGAAGATGGTGCGTGCGGCGGCGTTTTCAACCACTTCACCCGCGTACATGACGGCAACGCGATCGCTCACGCGAGCGATAACGCCCAGATCATGGCTGATGTACATCATCGCCGTGCCCATGTCCTTCACGATGTCGCGCAGCAGCTCGAGAATGTGAGCCTGCGTGGTCACATCCAGCCCCGTTGTTGGCTCATCCAATACGAGCATGTCTGGTTCGCCAGCCAGCGCCATCGCCACGGCAACGCGCTGCTGCTGACCGCCTGACAGTTCATGCGGATAACGGTTGACCATTTCCTCAGGTGAAGGCAGGCGAACCTGTGTGAATAGCTCAACAACACGCTTTTTGGCCGCTGCACCTTTGATGTTAGCGTTTAGCTCAAGCGCTTCTTCAATTTGCTTGCCGCAGCGCAGCGTTGGCGTTAGTGATTGCCCCGCATTTTGCGGGATAAGTGCAATGCGCTGCCCGCGAATCTTTTCGAGTTCGCGTGGTCTGAGCTTAAACATGTCGATGCCGTCGTAGTTGACAGACCCGCCTAGAATCTTGCTGCCAGAGCGCAAGAAGCCCATCATCGCCTGACCAAGCGTACTTTTACCACAGCCAGATTCACCAGCGAGACCGAAGACTTCACCCGGAGCGATATCGAAACTGACGTTGTTACACGCACGAACATCGCCAGACTCTGTGATGTAATCCACGCATAAGTTGCGGATAGAAATTAG
>JBMZDF010000047.1:0-19596 GCA_049614105.1 Promineifilaceae bacterium (SeqCode) | reverse complement strand
GCCCAAAACACAAATAGCGTTATCAGGGTCCGTATGGTTATCTTCAGCAAGCATAGTTATCAGGGTGATCAAATGACAGATTGCTAGACATGAATTGACATCGACCCATGCACAGCATAATTTTCATGAGAGAGGCAAATCAGCAAATTGCCGTTGACAGGGGTAGCCAAGACCATCCCCCCTCCCTCTGTACCTATGATTGAAATTAGTCAACAGCATACGGAGTTAACTTCCGAATATGAGGCTGATGAAATCCAAGTACAATATCCTGGCTTGGAACACCGACGGCTTGAAGCTTCAACGCAAACCCTGCATGCGTTTCATCCTGTTCAATCCACACCTTGCCATTCTCTAAACGAATGTAGAGATGTGGCAAACATACCCGTGTAATATTTTGCCAACCTGTTTTGAGCAATATGAAATGATCATGCTCAGCATCAATAATGACGCTCCAATCTAAGTTTGAGCTTTGTTTAAGAGTTGATACCTGTTCGATCAACAATTGTTCGATGAGTAAATGGTAGTTTATTGACATAGCGGTACATTAATTCTAAAAGCGGGAAGCAGATACCGCTTCCCACTTTCAACCCTTCTCAAACTACTTATTGATGAGTTAACTGTCGTTTACGCCTAACAACAACCAAAGAAACTACAATCAAGATTGCCACAAGTGTGAATGGCAGATGATATGAAACCGTATTGATGGTTGTTAATGTAATGGCTGTTGTAGGTCGATTTGGGGCTTGAACGACTGGTTCGATAAACTCAGGTCGCATCATCTCAACCATAGCGGGAGTCGTTGCCGCTGTAGCACGTCCAGCCACATCATTGCGCTGTACGTCAAAGGTGTATGCACCTCCCGTTGAGCCACCTTTGACTTGCAGAATGTATTCACCTGCTGGTGATGGCCCAATCAGAATTGTGCCTGTTCCCGTAATCATCTCGGCCGACCAGAACATAAATGGCGTTTGTGTGTACCATGTCACGACGCCGCTCGTCTGTGTCAACGCTAGGCGCAGGGAGTCATCATCCTTAGCTGTATAAAGAAACTCAACGCTATCACCAGCATTGAGCAGGTGATCAGGTGGTGCATAGTTGAACTGCAACTCACTATAGTTTGCACTACGATATACGTTACGTCTCCCCCAAATACGAGCCAGCAGGAAGCCAGCGGGCGTATCATCAGGCAGTTCCAAGACAACGTTTGATAGGTCGCTTAGGTCAGTGATAATAATCAGTCCCAACTCATTGGTGACACGCAGATCGGGGTTTGTTGCATCAGGTACATAGCTATAAAGTTGTATCTCTAGCTCAGTTAATGATCTTCCATCATTGAGGTCATCTTCAATCACCAGCGGTACAGTACGTGTTGAAAACCACAGATGCTCGTTTTGGACTGTGGCGGTGATGACAAATCCATCTTGCATCACAATTTGGTCTACACGGGTCAAGGTATTGTTGTCCTCAATTGATTCCACAATGCGATTGTCTGGGTCAATCGTCACGCTGACGGTAAAATTTTTCCCAGGGTCAAGGGTTGGCAGCCAAGGTGTACTAGATTGAACAAATGCACTTCCCCGCCGAAGATGGCTTACGGTTTTCACGTCTGTGTAAAGCACCTGACCTTCATGAAAGACCTCAAAGAGAACGTTAAAGAAGAAAAGGTCTGTATCGGCCGAAATCCGCGCACCTAAACTCACAGGCTCAAACTGCCGCACCGTGTCTTCTAAAGGTAATATAATAGACGTCACGGTCACCTCGCCTGTTTGCTGCACAAACGGTAGCTCTGGCAAACAGGCTATGGTGCCAAGCGGCACGTTACGCGTTTGCCAATAGCGCGTCATCACATCCGCCCACGACGCGCTCTCTGATTGCACAAACGCCAGTGGATGGAGGTTGTCGTCAGGTTTGTGAACAGAGATTGTGTCGGTGTAGTAAGTCGTTTGGTATGGCAGAACTACCATATCATTGTTCTGCTCACCCGTTAACGCACCTAACATCGCTATGCCTGAACGATTAGACTCGCTAAATGTCCATTCTGGATTGTTATTAGCAAACCAAGGAATCCCATCGCGAGCTACCTTATGCAAAATCGCATTATCGACTGCTTCCTCAACTGCCTGCGCTGCATCTGCGACCTCTGTATACGCAGCAAATTTCAGTTGAATCTGCTGCATAAACGCCTTGAGGTCGATCAAACTGTCCTCATTTGTTAACGCCCAATCAGGTGTACATTGGTTGTTTTCGTCTTTGGCAATCGGTGTGTCGTAGAATGCACCTGCTGTTTGGTATGCAATTTGCAAGGCATTCTGTGTTCCGTCTGGATCTGTCTCAAACTGTGACAGCAACGCCATCGACAATGTATCAACCGCGCTTTCAATTGGTTCAATCGCAGACCCTGCGACGGCCACCCAGATGCCAGGATGGATAACTGTATCCGTCTCATATGTTGCTAGCGTTGTATCATAAGTATTTAAAAGTTGGCTTGCGTTCACCACAACCGTTTCCTGCGGCTTAATCGCCGTCAAAACAGCACCAGGGAGTGCAGGCGCAAGGTAGGTATAGTTTGGTGAGCCGATAAAGACCTCAGCATGTGCATCTCCATCTGGGTTGGCAAGTTCGGTTAACTCTTCAATCGTGGCGGCAAAACAGTGCGACAAATCCACGATGTCAAATGGATTTTCGCCATTATCTGTGGCTATATCTAGTGCCGCTTGTAGATCATATGGGGTGATCAAGCTAGGTTGCGGAGTGACGTCTGTATAGGCTGGACTCACACCGACAATGTACGGTAGGGGGATAGTAGGGGAGGTGTGGTTTGTTGTTCTTATTCTTGTTGTTAGTGGTGGTGTAGGTAGTGGGTAATCGTTGGCTGGTGCAACGGCCGTGCCGTGACCAATATAACTGACATAGGTGCGGGTACGTTCATCCGAATAGGTGTTGCGTGCCCATAAAAGGAACCCACCGACTGTTTTGCCGTCAGTCAAATCATATTCATTAATATGGGAGTGTTGTTCACCGTTGGAGTTTGGCAACCCGTCTATCCTGCTGACGTTTTCAATATTACCATTCTCGATAACGAGGATAGTTGTATTGACATCACCTGGATAGTCGACCAAGATAACGGCCGTTTTGTCTGGAGCATCCAACGTAGCGGCGCGGATGTTGAGAATCGTTGGGCGCACGAAGGGGGAGAGGCTGGTAGGATTTTCGGCCGAATTGTCAGCCGCAATCACGTAAATTCCCAACACGTTGTCTACTGTCTCAGGTATCGTTTCAGGTGCAAAAAATGGATTCACTGGCACATTCGTGACACCGCTATTCCATCCGATGATGTCGGCAAGCGTCACGGCTGAAAGTACTGTTCCGTCACTTCCTAAAATAGGATCGGCCGCTAGCTCATAGTGTGACCAGCTTATGTTCTCATGCCAAAAGCGATCCCCATCGCGCAAACGTTTAAATTGATCGACCAGTACGGCACTGCATGTCTCGCCTAATAACCCCCCATTGACCGCGTTTTCGGCTAACCCACCGATCCATAAATCGATTTCATCGACACTGTTATAAGCTTGCAGTAATTTATTTTGCAGCGTTGGATCGCTTGTGATGTCGGCAAAACTGTTAATACGTCCTAATCCGAGTGCTGCACGCACGTCATTGTAACTAGCAAGACCGTGGTCACGTCCGCGCTGAATATTGAGGGCAGCTAGATCAAATCCCCCTGCTCCAGGCGGGCCAAACAGGAAATTCCGCACATCGTCAACGAGTTGTGTGTCAAGTGCTTGCGCCTGCTGCGTCATCAGCCCGCGCAAAATTGGGTCAATGCCATCATTGAGAATATAACTTGTGTTGAAGAAACCATCACGCAAGGGAACATCTCCAATCGACGATCCGTCTGCATCGAGACGTAGCAGTGTGCTGGAGAGCATGGTATGCCCAAAACGAAAGCAAGCTGTTGAAAACTCATTGGCAATGTTGGGGTTCACACGGTTGTCATAGATTGTGTATGTATCAAGCGCATCTAACCCCAATAACAGTGGAAGCCACTCTTCATAGGTGATCTGTTGAAGTTCTGCTCCGAGCAGTAAGCGTACCGTTTCATAGAGTTCATCCTCTGTCCAATATGGGTGCTCTGCTCGCAACATGGTGACCAGTCGATTGTGCTCACGCATAAATAGCGTGTGCAAAGCACTCAGGCCAGGTTGTTCAGCAGCGCGAATGTCACCCGCGCCAAAACAGGGATTGTTGCTGTTGCTTGGACAGTTGCCTTCTGGTTCATACGGCAGCAAATTGTTAGCACTCGTTCGCAAATTGGCGCGGGCCGTATCATCAGGCAATACTTCACGTTTCCATTTGGCGCGGCCGATGCTTGATCCATACACCTGCGATGCATCGATAAATGCTGTAATTTGGTTGATTTGCTCACGAGGGCTGGTTGTTCCTGTGTTTGTATCGTAAATCGAGCGATTTAGACTTATGAAACCAGGTGGGTTAAAC
Source organism: Promineifilaceae bacterium (SeqCode) (assembly GCA_049614105.1). Lineage (GTDB taxonomy): Bacteria > Chloroflexota > Anaerolineae > Promineifilales > Promineifilaceae > CALECP01. The sequence continues at coordinate 15,099 of JBMZDF010000047.1, read as the reverse complement.
AAGGGATCATCAGCAGGAACCGTGATCGGAAACGACTCATGGGGTTCAATCGCTTCCGTGAGATCTATATCATGATCTACAAACTGCCCCCATTGCCAAAATAGATCGCTCACGCCACGCATGTTGAAGATAGGCTCGCTCTGCGCAACGACAATGTTACTAATAGTACGTGGGCTAGGGAGCATGGAGTTAAATCCGCCGCGCGGTTCTGAAAGTCCATCCGCATATGTCACACTAGCCAAGCGCCACAATTGTGTATCAGCTTGCCCATACTCAGGGTACACATGGTTATTATCTGCACCATCAATCGTACGATATCTAGACACATCTTGTTTTCGTAACGCCTGCACTTGCGCCCAAAAACCTGAGGCCAGTTGATAGTAGCCATTCGTACCGAAGCCGCTGACTAATGTCTCCCCAGCCGCACCGCTCAATACATAATAGTCTGAGCCTCCGATCACATCTGTACTATGTGATGTTCCAATCGAGCTTGCAAGTAGATGATACTCGTTTGGTTGTGCAACGTGTTCGCTGTCTTGTGCAACTACTTGATTCAATTGCGAAAACATGATCGCAAGAATCAATAATATTAATGTTGAAAGTTTGCTTAAGTTTTGATATTTTTTCATCTGTGCATCTCAGCCAGTCAAAATGCCTATCAAATAATGCCTAGGCATTATTTGATCATTTGTACAATGGACATTATTCTGGACTGATTTCAGGATGGTAATAAATTGATGTAAGAATACTTTCAGCTTAAGGCAATACGACAGCTCGGATTGTGCCGTTATAGACTTCTCCAGCTGTATCTGTTCCATCGCACCAAACTGTAGCGGAAATATTGTGCGTCCCTTCATTGAGTTCAACAACTTGATGATCCACAAATGGACACCATTTTCTCCGATTGGTATCTGTTATCAGCGTACTATTTCTACAACCACTTATCTTTGCAGAACCATTTGAGTGCCTTGACAATTCACCGTTTACCATCAGATTTGCATAAGTAGCCCTGCCGCCCTCTCGGTTGCTTAAAAGCCCTGACATGTCCAATAAAACAGTTGATGGCGCGTCTAAAGTAAAATCAAGCGACATGCCTGGAATATCATAATTTGCATTTAATGTACCGTCAGATGTAGAAGAGCATGTAGGAACTTGCCAGTAACTGGTCGTTGCATCAGCTTGATACGCTGCGAAAAGACCTGGGGCAAGCTTAGCTTGCGTAATACTGCCATCAGGAACTGTAAGAGATTGCATTGCGTTGAAAGCTGAGCCAAACTGTGTACGCGGGGCAATTTCGGCACCTGATGAACCGATGCTAATTCCTAAATACAAATCGGTTTGACCTTGCACAGCTTGTGGCAGGTCTGAGTTAAAACTACCAAGCATGGTGCTAAATACGCCGTCTGTGACCTGCACCGCGTTGCTACCTATCCATTCTTCATCCCAAATAACGATTCCATCTATTGCGGTCTCATAAATTCGGAAAGTCATATCAATATCTCCATTAACCGGATATCCATTTTCATCAGCAAGGTAGCCTTGATAACTGATAGTATTCGTAGATGAGGGGTTTAAGGTAGCGGGAACGAGGTTGGCAATCGCTCCCACCGATTGCGCCCAAAACAATAGACCGAGAACAAGCAAGGTGAAGAGAACGTTGCCTCTGCTAGGAAGCCATTTAGAAAGCGTATTTGATAATCTCAAAGTTTTCATTTCTTATCATCTCCAATAAATAGGCACACCGCTGCCCAACTATCTTTAACAGCAATGTGTTAGGTTGGCTCTGGCTAATGGCCAAAGGTTGTGTTTGAAATCGCCTAGTTCAATTGATTTCTTCTGGTGATAAGTATGTTTGAGGCGGTTAATTTTTTTAAGCCCCTGCGAGTCCCCATTCCTGATCCCAAAAAATGACAAACTCGCTGCATTTGACACGATTAAACAAGTAAAAAGTGTATTGATGGGTCATACTGTGGTACATATACGCCTTTCGTCTCTGAATAGAAATAAAGGAAAATGTGTGATGAAAGGTCTAGGTAGGGAGCCAGACATCAACAAAGCAATAGCAAAACGTGCGTGGCAGCTTTATGTTGATTTAGATACGTTAGCTCAGTCGCCGCTTGCATCGGCCGAAATGTGTATTGCCTTATTGTGGGAGGGGGATACGCCAGAAAATGGGGTTGGGTTTGCCGTACAGGCGATACTACAATGGGTGCTAGAACGACTTGCATCAAGTTCGCACCCTCAAGTACGTGATTACGCGGTCATTTTACGTGCGCGTTATGTGGAAAAACAGACGGTTGAGTTGGTTGCAAATACGTTTGATACAAGCCCTAAAAGCTTAAAAAAGCGGCAGTCAACAGCTTGGGGAAAATCGGCCGAAATCCTTAAAGACGAGCAAAAAAATCAGCGAGCCCAGACGGCCCAAGCACATTTGATGTGCCAACTACGCTACGAAGCCTTAACCCCAGAACAGCAATCAATCATACGGTATCTTGCAATATTTGAACGTCCTGAGCCATTAGCGTTTCTTAATTTGAGTAAACAGCATGCTGTCGATGCTTATATTGCAGCTTTACAAACAGCTAATGTGATTCAAGTTGATAACAAGCGCAACACCATCGTGCATCCTCGCTTTGTCAACTATGTTCGTGCCCAGATTCCACTCGATGAATGGCAACATTGGCAAAGGTTTGCCGCCAATTTATATCCTAGCGATGGTGATTTCCTACAAACAGCAACCCATTTTCAACATGCTGGCAATTGGGATACGGCCGCAGCGCTGTTTATTAAAAATAAAGAAGTACTGGGTGAATATCTATTTGGTTCAAAAACATCTTTAGCTCAGTGGCAACAACTGCTTGAACGCTTCACGGCAGGTATGGTTTCTGCGAAACAGATATCGGCCGAACAATGGGCACAGATTAACATTTTGCTGGGCAATATTATCAAGCTAACGGATGAGCCACTTGATAATGCGTTGGTCGCTTATCAGCAAGCTATGCGTTCGGCCGAGACGATTACAACTCAAGCTGAAATCTATTATGAGCGTGGGCATGCGTATCAATCAAGCAACGTTGCTGAGTCTCTATTTCAATTAGAACAATGCATAAAACTTACAGCCAATCACAAAGATGATTTGACAGCCTACTGGCATCTCAAAGCGCTGCTAATAATAGCCTTGGTATATGTTTCACAGCGTCTTAGTATGAGGGATAGCCTACGTTTATTGCAGGAATCAGAGCGCATACTTGATGGAAAATCAGGATTACGATGGTTAAAGTTAACCGTTGATTTGCATAACGTGTGGGGAGAATATTATAAATATCAGAGTAATGCAGATGCTCAACTGCATCATTGCCGGCAAGCTGCCTTGGCGGCAGATCGCGCAAACGACCCATTGAGAATTGTTAAGATGACGTATCAGCTTGGCGGAGCATATTTTGCAAAGGGAACAGCATTTTATGCAACATCACGCCAAATGCTGGAAAAATGCAACAAATGGGCGGTGCAGATTCAGTATGATGTGATGTGCGGTAAGGTGCAGAGTGTGCTGGGGGCGTTAGCTTTTGCGGAATCGGCCGATTTCAAGCAATCACTCAATCATTATAAACTTGCTCGTAATGCCTTTGAACGAGCAGGCGATAATCGTTCGTTTGCTGCAATGGACTATAACATTGCCGAGGCGTTACTTGAGCTGGGCGAAATCGAGAATGCCATTATTTCATTAGCAGAAGGCCGCACGCTTGCAACAAGTATAGGAAATAAATCGTTGATCGAGTATTTTGAACCGCGTTTGCGCAAAAAGTATCCCGAATCGGCCGATGGACTACGAATGCAGCAGCGTTTCGCGATTCGTTATGTGCGAATGCATGGTCAGATCACAAAGGGGCAATATTGTAAACTTACTAAGCGTAGTGAGAAACAGGCTGTGCGTGAGCTAAATGAGTTGGTTGAGAAGGGTATTTTCGGCCGATTTGGAAAAGGACGCGGCACAGCATATCGTATAATTACACAGTAAAATCTGACACATGAACCTTGCATATAGGTACAAACAGCAGTGAGGTAAAGATAAAGGACGCTGGTACATTGCCCGACGCACCAGCCTGTAAGACCCACTCGCGCCCCAGTTCTTCCCCAGTATGTGTGCCAATAAAGTCGAGAAGATGCCGCTGGATTTCGGCCAGCGCAGGTTCTTGAATACCTAACGCAAGTTGTGATTGTCGTTGCGCTAAAAAGCGATAGTAAAAGCGCAGATACGGATCAAAAATGTGATAACGACCTTTGCACGAGCGCACGCCTGCTGTGACTGGCACGCGGCGTTCGATGAAGCTGGCCGCTTCCAGTACGCTTAGATATTTGGCGACATGTCCTTGTTTCAATAATTCGACTCGATTGGGGCATAATGAAAAACAAATGTATCAGCTATTCACACCCTAATACACGAGGCTTGCTTATAGAGCGAGCTCGCAGTTTAAAGCGCTGAATCTTGCCCGTCGCCGTTTTTGGCAACGCGTCAACAAACTCAACCCAGCGCGGGCGCTTGTATCCTGCCATCTTCTCGCGACAATAGTCGATAATCTCTTTTTCCAGTGCTTTGCCTGCCGTCTGATTTTCCATTAGCACTACATACGCTTTCGGTTTGACTAGATCAGACTGGTCAGTTTTGGCTACAACGGCACACTCGACCACGGCGGGGTGACTAATGATAGTGCTTTCAATTTCAGTTGGTGACGCCCAAATGCCGCCGACCTTCATCATGTCGTCAGAACGACCTGCATGATGAAAATAGCCATCCTCATCAACAAAATATTTATCCCCCGTAAACAACCATTCGCCCACAAATGTCTCGCGGCTTTTGGCATACTGATGCAGATAAGAAAGTGCGACCGATTCTCCTTTCAGGATTAGGTTGCCAACTTCACCCTGTGCCACATCGTTCCATGCTTCATCGACCACCCGTACTTCAAAGCCGGGCACGGGCTTGCCGCTGGAGCCTGGGCGAATGTCATCAGGATGGTTTGAAATGAAGATGTGATATACCTCGGTCGCGCCGATACCGTCGATGATGTCGATGCCAGTTACCTCTTTCCACTGATACCATATCGGGGCGGGTAGCGCCTCGCCAGCCGATACGCATAGGCGCAACGATGTCAGGTCGTAGCTGGTGAGCAGATCGGGCAGCGCAAGGCTCATTGCGTAGCCAGTTGGCGAGTTGTAGAAAATAGTCGGCTGAAATTTTGTGACTTGCGCAAGTACATCAGTTGCAACGCGGGGAGAGCCAGCATAAACCACGGTGCTTGCACCAACCGAGAATGGCATGAGCAGATTGCCGCCAGTGCCGAAGGTAAAAAACAGCTTAGCAAGCGCAAAGGTGCGGTCAGATTCTTGCAGACCAAGCACATTTCTGCCCCACAGTGTGGCGGTGATAATCAGGTCTTTATGGGCATGCAGAATTCCTTTGGGTTGGCCTGTTGAGCCGCTGGAGTAGTTAAGCGTGGCGAAATCTTCGCGATGGGTAGGGAAGGTCTTGCATTCGGCCGATTCCGCCCCAATCCAATCGCTGTAAGCCACTGTCCCATTCTGCGCCGCCCCAATCACAATCACATGCTCTAGCTGTGGGTTTGCCGTACGGATTGGCGCGATCTTGTCCCACACCAGCTCGCTGACGATCAGCACACGCGCACGACAATCCTTGAGCATATAGTCATACTCTTCGGATGTCAGCAGCGTGTTCATGCCGATGTGAATCGCGCCCAGTTTGAGCGTGCCGAAGAAGCAGGTAACCCATTCGGGCGTGTCGTGCGCCAGCAGACCAACATACTCGCCAGGGCGTACACCGCACGCTTTGAGCGCGTTGGCGACCTGGTTAGTTTCGGCCGAAATCTGCCCAAAAGTTAGCGTACGACTATCGCTAAATAGCGCCTCTTTATCCGCACGCTCAGCCAAATTGTGTTCCAAAATCTCAACTGCATTATAGTTGAGTGGTAAATCTGAAGCCTTCATCTCATTCTCCTTTATCTATTGTGTAGCAACCTGAAACCGCGCCATTTGCGCCCGCATCGGTGCTGGTATTGGCATACTGAGCGTTGGGATCGTGTTCAAATGAGTAAACACAATGACCTGAGTCACCTGGTAGCGCAACTCGCCCCCACCATGCGCTATGATGTTTTGTACATGCTACTCATTGCTCACCTTATGCGTTGCGGGGCGCAGAGCAGTACGCATCCGCTTATATTCCCCACGCGCCTTCTCTGCCAATTGGAACGCCTGATTGCGACCAGCGTGATACTGTTTTGGCCAATCGTGGCCGCGATAGTCATACCAAGCAGCCGCCTCGGCAGTAAACGATGCACCTGCCAGATGCGGTCGTGCGAGTGCGACGAGGTCGGCGCGGCCCTGTAACAAAATGGTGTTGACGTGGTCAGCATTGTAAATATTGCCGACCGACATGGTCGGGATGCCAGTTTCCATGCGTACCACATCGGCGAACGGTGTTTGGAACATGCGCCCATAAACAGGTTTTTCAAACTTAACTGTCTGCCCAGAGGAGACATCAATTAGGTCAACGCCTGCCGCTTGCAGCAGCTTGGCGATGGCGATCAGCTCTCCTTCAGTGGTGCCACCTTCCCACCAATCGGACGCTGAAATACGCACCGACATTGGCTTATCGCTTGGCCACACATTGCGGCACGCTTGGAAAACGCGCAGCGGAAAGCGCATCCTGTTTTCAACAGTGCCGCCGTATTGGTCGCTGCGCGTGTTGGTTAGTGGAGAGATGAATGAAGCGAGTAGATAGCCGTGTGCCATGTGGAGTTCGAGCATGTCAAAGCCAGCTAGGTTGGCGTATTCGGCCGATCTCACAAAATCAGCTATCACCTGATCCATTTGCGTCTGCGTTATTTCTTGTGGCGTTTGGCTAACGCCGTCGATATAGGGGATTGGCGATGCCGAAATCAGTGGCCAGTTGCCTTCGTCGAGCGGCATGTCGATGCCGTCCCAAGCTACATTAGTCGAGCCTTTGCGACCAGCGTGGCCGATCTGCATACAAATTTTAGCGTTGCTGCTATGGACAAAGTTAACGATACGTTTCCACGCAGCCATTTGGTCTTCATTCCAAATGCCGGTGCAGCCTGGGGTGATGCGGGCGTCTGGGCTGGTGCAGGTCATTTCGGTAAAGATGAGACCGACGCCGCCCGCCGCCCGACTGCCGTAGTGGACAAGGTGCCAGTCAGAGGGGAGTCCGTTTTCGGCCGAATATTGCGCCATCGGTGACATCACGACGCGATTTTTCAGCGCCATCTCACGCAGCTTAAACGGTGTAAACATCGGCGGCGTGCCATCCGCCACAGCATAGCCATCTGCCCGCGCCTGTTCTGTAAACCACCCCTGCACCATGTCGACAAACGATTGATCGCGCAGCATTAGGTTTTCGTAGGTCACTTGCTTGGAGCGTGACATCACGCCAAACGCAAATTGCTCTGGATCAAGCTGCCAATGACGCTCCATCGCTTCAAACCACTTGAGGCTGACATCGGCCGAATGTTGCAAACGGCCCACGTCATCCCAGCGTGCCGCCTGATAGGCTGCCAGCGCGTCTGGCACAGCCTGCTCCATTCGCAGTGCCTCAAGCAGTGCGGTTGCATCTTCCATCGCGAGCTTCGTGCCAGACCCAATCGAGTAATGCGCCGTCGCTTTGGCGTCACCCATCAGCACGATGTTTTCCTTCACCCAAGTTTGGTTGCGAACTATCGGAAAGTGAATCCACATTGAGCGATTGTCGATCAGCTTGTGACCGTTGAGCCGTTTGGCAAAAAGCTGCTCAAGCAGAGGTAGGTGTTCTGCGTTGTTATCATCCAACTGGTCAAAACCAAGTCCGCGCCATGTCTCTAGCGATGTTTCGATAACCCAAGTGCTGCCGCTCGCTTCGTATTGGTAGCAATGCGCCACCATCGGGCCGTGTTTCGTTTCGATAAAGTGATATTCAAACGCATCAAAGGGACAGGTCGACCCGACCCAGCAAAAAATATTTTCGCGGCGGTCGATGTTAGTACAAAAATGATCGACAAAGTGGCTGCGAATTTTGCTGTTGACGCCGTCAGCCGCCACGACAAGATCGGCACTAGCAAACGGCTCGCTGTCGAACTGAGTCGGTTCAAACTCGTACTCAAAGTGCAGATTGACCCCCAGTTTGCGGCAGCGATTTTGCAATAATAGCAGTAATGATTTGCGCGAACAGCCCGCAAATCCATTGCCACCAATCAGGAATGATTGGCCCTTAAAAACGATTTCAACATCGTCCCAATAGGCAAAATTCCTGCGAATCTCTTCGTAGGATGGCGTGTCATACTTATGAAAAACGCCTAGCGTTTCATCACTAAAGACGACTCCAAAGCCAAACGTATCGTCAAAACGATTGCGCTCGTAGACCGAAATGTCGTACTCAGGCCACTCTTTTTTTACCAAAAGCGCAAAGTACAGCCCGCCTGGCCCGCCGCCGATTACTGCTATCCGTCTTTTCATAAAACCACCATGTCTTCTCTGGAATACGACAAGTTCTGTGAAATTTCTACGTTTTAGTCAATATTTATCGCTGACATCGTTGTGTATGTCGCTTCCATATCATTATTAGTTGGAATTGCACAAGGTTTTGATGTGTGATATTGTTCACATTCTTGACGCTCGTCACAAAGATACACAATGAAATCAATTTGTCAAATAATTCCAGATGCAAAGAGACATGCTTTCAGGAGTGCTTTCAGCTAACATATGAATTTCAGCCATCCCCGCGCACTGACTCCAATTTGCCAGTAGTATTATTGTCCGTACACTGGTCAGGCCATCAGGCACGTCAGATTTTCACAAACTATCGGCATCACCTGAGTCAAGGTCTGCCAAAATTTATTGCCAATTTATCGGGGTAACATTGAAATGAATCAAAAACGAGTGATTGTGACGGGCGCAGGGCGTGGAATCGGCCGAAATTTAGCGGAAGGATTTGCCGCTGCTGGTGCGACGGTCGTGTTGGGTAGCCGCAGTTCGGCCGAAATTACGCAAGTCGCCGAAAATATCAACACGAGCGGCGGCCGCGCCCACGCCTTTACCCTCGACGTAACCGATAGCAATAGCGTGACCCACTTCATTAAACAGGCGACAACTGCAATGGGCGGCGTTGATGTCCTTATCAACAACGCAGGCGCAGCCAAAAGCCATAAATTCGCCACGCATCCTGATGATCTTTGGCATCAAATGCTTGCCGTTAACCTCACTGGCGTTTACCATGTCACCAAAGCGGTCGTGCCAACGATGCTTGCGCAGCAGAGCGGCCGAATCATCAACATCGCTTCAATTGCTAGCAAAGTCGGCGGAAAATATGTCTCTGCCTACACCGCCTCCAAACATGGCGTCCTAGGTTTAACTCGTGCGCTTGCCCTCGAACTCGCGCCAAATCTAACTGTCAATGCCATCTGCCCTGGCTACGTTAACACCCCAATGACAGACGCAACTGTCGACAATATCGTTTCACGTACCGGCATGAGCTGTGATGAAGCCCGCGCGATGCTCGCCAAAGACAGCCCGCAAAAGCGTCTAACTGAACCAGACGAAATCACCGCCCTCGCCCTCTACCTTGCCAGTGACGCCGCCAGCGGCATCAACGGGCAAGCGATAAACGTCGACGGTGGAACCGTCATGTTTTAGGAGTCAAGAATAGAAAGTTACGGCTCGCTCTCTACTCTTCACTAACTACTATCCACTATGTCTTTCGATTTTAACTACGACGTACATGACTACGTTGCCACCATCACATTTAACCGCCCCGACGTGCTGAACGCGCTGACGTTTGAGATCTACGCACAACTCCGCGATCTAATGGCCACGCTGCAATACGACGATGCAGTACGCTCAATCGTCATTACTGGCGAAGGCAAGGCATTTTGCTCTGGCGGCGATGTGTTTGAGATTATTGGCGAGTTGCTCAAGCTCGACATGAAAGGCCATCTCGACTTTGCACGCATGACGGGGGCGCTGGTGCAAAATATGCGCCTGCTCGACAAGCCAATCATCTCCGCGCTCAATGGCACAACGGCGGGCGCGGGTTCTGTCATTGCCCTCGCCTCAGATTTTCGCCTCATGTCTAAAAAGGCCCGCTTCCATTTTTTGTTTACCAAAGTGGGGTTAACTGGCGCTGACATGGGTGCGGCGTATCTGCTGCCCCGTATTGTTGGGCAGGGTCGTGCCACTGAAATTTTGATGTTTGGCGACAAAATATACCCGCAGGACGCGCTGCAAATGGGTTTGGTTAACCGCGTGGTAGAGCCAGAGAAACTGTTGCCGATGGCGCAGGAGTGGGCAGCACGTTTGGCGACTGGTCCCAACTATGCTTACCGTATGACGAAGCGCATGATCAACAACGAATGGAACATGGATCTGGTTTCCGCCATCGAGTCTGAGGCGCAAGCACAGGCGCTGCTGTTGATGGGTGAAGACCACCGCATCTTTTTTGAGGCGTTCCGCGATAAGGTGTCGCCAGAATGGAAGGGAAGGTAAAACAGCTTTTCAGTTAGTCAGCCATTTCGCTTTGCATGCTGAAATGCTGATTTGCTGAAGTGCTGAGACGTAACATATGACAAAACAAGCAATCATTCCACCTAGTTTGCCAGCGCCTCGCGGCTTCAATCATGGCTTTATTTGTTCAGGCGGCAAGACCATCTTTTTAGCTGGTCAGGATGCCGGTGGCGCAGACGGGAAAATTGTCTGCTTAGGCGATATTGTGGGGCAGTACGAACAGGTGCTCAAGAATCTACAGGCAGTCATGGTAGAAGCGGGCGGCACGATGCAGGACATTGTGAAGATGAACATCTTTGTCAGCGACCGTGATGATTATGTGGCCCATTTGAAGGAACTGGGGACGGTGCATAAACGTTATTTCGGCCGATATTATCCCGCCACCGCCCTACTCGAAGTAGTCGGCTTCTACCAAAAAGGCAACCTCGTCGAAATTGAAGGCATCGCCTACATTGACTAATCTCGCATGAGCACACTAGCAATCAATAAAGTCGGTATCGTTGGTGCTGGTACGATGAGCGCAGTCGCACGCGGACGACGCACCTTTTGAAAACGGGCAAGCCGTTGAGGAACTAGCGATGAACTTTCAATTTACGGACGAACAAAAAGCGATTCAGAGCAAGGTGCGGAAGTTTGCCGCTGAGGAAGTTGCGCCACTGGCGCGTGAGACGGATGAGAGCGGTGAGTTCCCGATTCACCTAGTAAAAAGAATGGGGGAGTTAGGTTTTTTGGCGGGGACAGTTTCGGCCGAATACGGCGGCTCCGCTATGGATTACGTCAGCTATACGCTACTCTCCGAAGAGCTCGGCCGCGCTGACTCCTCCGTACGCGGCTTTTTGGCCGTTCATGGCAGCCTCGTCACCCTCTGCATCAACGACTGGGGCACCGAAGCGCAAAAGCGCAAATATCTACCCCAGCTCGCCAGCGGCGACACCATTGGCTGCTACTGCTTAACCGAACCAAACGCGGGGTCCGATGTCGCCAGCATGGAATCAACCGTGCGCGAAGAAGAGGACGCCTACGTTATCAACGGGGTCAAACATTGGATTACCAACGGCGAAATTGCTGACGTCGCGCTTGTCTTTGCCTCAATTGACCGCAACAAACGGCATCGCGGCGTCTGTGCCTTTATCGTCGAAACTAGCTGGGATGGGTTTGAGATCGAGCCAATGCGTGGGCAAGAGCTAGGTCATCGCTCGTCGAGCCATGCGCGTATCACCTTTAACGAGCTGCGCGTGCCAAAAGAAAATTTGCTCGGCTCGATCGGTGAAGGGTTCAAGATTGGCATGTCAGCACTCGACCACGGGCGACTCGGCGTGGCGGCGGGTGCGGTTGGGATTGCACAAGCGTGTCTCGATGCGTCACTCGATTTTGTGCGTAATCGTCGCCAGTTCGGGCAACGGATTGGTGATTTTCAGATGATTCAGGCCAATATTTCTGACATGGCGTGCGATATTGAGGCAGCGCGACTGCTCGTTTATAAGGCGGCTTGGATGAAGGAAAATGGCATCAAGACAACGCGTGCCACCTCAACCGCTAAGTTGTTCGCAACTGAGATGGCGTGCAAGGCAGCGGCCGATGCGGTGCTGCTGCATGGTGGGCGCGGCTACAGTAGTGAGTATCCAGTTGAGCGACTTTATCGCGACATCAAAGGGCTACAGATTTACGAAGGCTCGTCGCACATACAGCGTATTGTGATTGCTCGTGATTTGATCGGGAAAGATATAAAAACTTGATTGACACGCTCCCCGTTCCTTTAGGGCGGGGAGTATGTCAACCCTCTTTGTACTAGTTGATGAGTCTCTAGCCCCAGATTGCCTGAACAACCGATTGCAAACCAACTAAATTAGCTCAAAGAAACGCTCTAACTCGACATCTGGCACTTTAGAACGGAACTCCGCTTCCTGACTTTCGCGTGATAACGCAAACGCATCGACAAACGCATCGCCCAGTGACTTACGGGCAAACTGCGATTCACGCAAGTTGGTGATGCTCTCTAGGATCGTTGTAGGGAACTGAATAGATTCATCTACCTCTTGTGCGAAGCCGTTGCCAATCACCTCATCAAGCGGCTCGATCTGCTCCTCAATGCCAGCCAATCCTGCTGCAAAAATGCCAGCAATTGTCAAATATGGATTTGTGTCGGAGCCTGGTTGACGATTTTCAATACGAATCGAGTTAGGGCTTGAGCCAACGATGCGGAAGCAGCAGGTACGGTTTTCAAACCCCCACGCCCCGTGCATTGGCGCAAACGAATCGGGCGTAAAGCGACGATAAGAGTTCACGGTCGGTGCAAAGAGTAGGAATATCTCTCTGGTGTAGCGTTGCAAGCCACCCAAAAAATGGCGCATCGTTTGCGACATGTTGTGCGTGCCGTCTGCATCATAGAAGGTTGGGTTACCTTCATTATCTAGCAGCGAGATATGAACGTGCGTGCTTTGGCTATCCGCTTCGGCCGACCAGCGTGGCATATAAGTGAGCAACTTATTGTTACGCATCGCCAGCGCCCGCAGCATATTTTTGAATACAGCCCCTTGATCAGCACCTTCTAACCCATCTTGTGGGCCAAGGCACACCTCCATAAATCCTGCCCCAATTTCCTCATGCGCGGTCACCATGTCAATATTCAGTGATTCACACATTTCAATAACTGATTCATACCAATCTGATTGCAACGTTTGGTAAGCGACGAGGCAGTTGCTGGCAAACGGTGTGGCGGGCGTCAGGTTGCGAAACCCTTTTTCACGGAGCGAGGCGGGTGTTTCGTCAAACAGCGTGTACTCAAACTCAAACCCATAGCGTGGCACAAAGCCCATCGACTCTCCTTTTGCCAAGACGCGCTTGAGCGTGCTGCGGGGGCAAAGGGCGCTAGTGGCTCCCGTAAAGTTGGCGAGATAGAGTAGGTTGCGGTGCGGTGCTTCCCACGGTACGGCGCGACCTGAATCGGGATCAACCTCTAAAACAGCATCATGAAAATCAGCATCGTCATCTGTCACACCAGGCATTGCAAGCATTGCATCGGTTGCATCAAGTGCCAAGAAAGCAGGTGCTGCCCCTGTGCCAGATTTGAGCGCCGAGAGAAAACGTGCACGTGAAACGAGCTTGCCGCGCAGTGCGCCGTTAGTGTCTGGCAGCGCAATTGTGACGTAACGCACGTCGTTTTCAACCATTTGCTGTTCAATTTCCGCAATTTTCTGTGGGTCAGTCATGTCCTTCTCCAATTTAGCTTTCAGCACATTCCACTTTCAGCATTACAGGTCGCTTTGCTCTCTGCCTAAATCAACCCAAACATGCTGTGTTTCTTTATGCTGATAGGCTGACTAGCTGAAATGCTAACGAGCCGTTTCTCTTGTCTTCTAAAATACTTTACTGTACAGTTTAGTTAAATTCTAGGCGTGTGCTTCTGTTTCGTCAAATAAAAAGCGCACGGAGTACATTATGTTGAGAGAACGGATTGAAGGCAAATGGGTCGCCGCGTTTCGGCGATTTTTTACATTGAACGGCATTAAGCAGGGGTCGCAGATTGCGATCGTAGCGGAAACGCAGTCGCGTGAGGTATTGATGCAGTTGGCTGAGTTGGCGCTCTATGATTTGGGAGCCAGCTTCTTTACAATTTTGCTACCCACACCAGAACAGACAGCACCTGTCCCAGTAAAATCCACCGGATCAAGTGACGCAATTCAGCATAAGCGGCCAGTAATCGAATGTCTGAAGCATGTCGAGGCGATTGTCGATGTAACAGTTGAGGGCTTGATTCACGCGCCAGAAATGCCCGAAATACACGAATCGGGGACGCGGCTGATTGTAATTTGCAATGAGCATCCTGAGATTTTGGAGCGCACCGAACCACGTGCAGAGCTTGCGCCGAAGGTGGCATTAGGGATTGAGATGCTGAAGGCGGCAAGCTGGATGCGTGTGACGAGCAGGGCGGGGACAGATTTGATGATCGATATTCGGGATGCGCCCTGTGGTGGCACGCCAGGATTTTCGGCCGAACCTGCCTCCGTCTCCCACTGGCCTGGCGGCCTCTGCCTCTGCTTCCCTGGCGAAGGCTGCGTCAACGGCAAAATTGTCATGGACGTGGGCGACATGAACCTCACATTCAAACGCTACATGCAAGACCCCATCACGCTGACGATTGAAAACGACTTTGTCACCAACATTGAAGGCGACAACCTAGATGGCGAATTGTTCCGCACCTACCTAGCCGCATGGGACGATCCGATTGCCTACGGCTTTTCACACGTCGGCTGGGGCATGAACCCACACGCTCGCTGGGAATCAATGGCCTTGTACGACAAGCGCGACGTGCAATCGACCGAATTTCGCGCCTTTGCAGGCAATTTCCTCTTTTCAACTGGCTCCAATCAAGAAGCAGGGCGTTTTACCCTCGGTCACTTCGACCTGCCCTTGCGTAACTGCACGATTGAGTTGGATGGCGTTGCAGTCGTGAAAGACGGTGTTTTGCAAGGTGAATTAGCTTGACATACTCCCCGACCTAAAGGAACGGGGATTCTAGGGTTCGAGCAGAGATTG
>JBMZDF010000046.1:0-19902 GCA_049614105.1 Promineifilaceae bacterium (SeqCode) | reverse complement strand
GTTTGACACTTTCGGCCGAATGTGGGACTACATGCCATAGGTGCTTGACCTAATTTGGGAATTCAGGGGATACCCCCCCCTTAATCCCTAAAGCGTCAATTTATTCAATGATGATGTGATCGAGCAGAATAAAAGTGCTTGACGCATCATTTAGTAAGCTAACCTGTCCAGATACGTCATAAAACCCGAAGCGAAGTTGATAAGGCCCACTTGGCAACGCTTCGGGCAGTATGATTTGATGTTGATCAGAAATTGAGTCGTTTTGCCAGATAGTTGTCGGCCAACGCCCACCTACTGGGATTGAATCAGATTGGGCGATGATTTCCCCTTCGGCCGAAAGTAGATGCACAAACAGCTTTAAATTGCGCTCAATCGGCTCTGCCGCCTGCCACGTAAAGGCAACATCTAACTGATTCGCATCCACACGCTGTTGAACCCCAAACTGCGTTAACACAATTCCATTTTGCCATTTGTAATCAACAATTTGTTTCTTGATAGGTTCCTGTTGAATAGTGGGGGCTTGATCCGTGCGCAACCAGCCGAGTCGAACGTCTGGTACGCTGTTGGCTGCTGCGTTTGTTAAGGTTAGGTATTCGGCCGAATCAGGCTCATAAAACGCGATACCAATCTGATAAGCACCAGCGGGGATGTCATCTGGCACATGCAACCTGACAGGGATTGCTAGCTGGTCATTGGGCTGCCACACCGAACTGCGATAATGACCGTCAAAAGGAGCGTGTGACACAATGGCGAGACGCTCATAGGTGTGAATATCCAATAGATACGTGGTGAGAATGTAATCGTGTTGTGGTGTGTCCTGAACGGCGACACGAATTGACAACTCAAATGCTTCCCCTGCTGTGAGCAAATTTGAGACAGCGGAAACGCCCGTTACGGTAAACCCGTCGTTGAATTGCTCATTGGCTTCTGCGGTGTAGGGGGGCAAAATGGGAGCGGGCAATCGTTTGTAAAGGGTGACGTTTGCCTCTGTTTTGACAGGTGCATAGCTGTTCTGGAACCACCATTGGGAGGTGAGTGCGTCCCATGCTGTGCCTGTGATGCCGAGGGTGTAATTCGGCCGAAATTCGTTCAGCGCATACACCAACGTCTCTGCCCAGCCTAGCTGATGGTCTGTCATGCCCGTTGTGACCAACCCCATTGTGTCAATAATCGACCGATTGCTCAAATAACCGATCGCCCCAATTTCAATCGTTGCGACCGTTGCGTCTGGCGCTGCATTGTCTGCCAGCCAGCGACTTAGTGGCGCATAGGCTGTATTGTAATAAATGTCATCACTGGCCCACCATGAACTGTTGAGCCAGCTTAGCCCCAGCCCAATGCACACCAAAACGGCTATTGCCTGCATGCGTGTCTGATGTTGATCGCGCACCAAGCTGAGCATTGTTTCCACTGTTACACCGATCAGAAGGATGAGAATTACAATAAACGGCACAAAGTACCACTTGAAATTAACCACGCCCAAGACGGTATAGGCCGCTAGATATAACACCAGCCAAGTTGCTATCCACCACGCCGCAAGCGCTTTTGCACGTGCCTTGGCGTTGAACTGGCTGAAAATACCCGCACACAGAAGCGCTGCGATGCAGATTAAGCCGATAAACGGCAGTTCTGCGCCAAAAATTTCCCATGCGGCGACGACAAACGAGCGCGTGTCGCCCGTTTCCATCAGCGACACCTGCCCGATTTTTGCGCTGGCGCTGTTTGGTAGTGGAGAGCCATAAAACCACCACGCATATGTAAACCAAGGGAGCGTGAGCAAGGTTGTGGCAACCCCTTCTCGCCACGGCAATCGGCCGCGTCGTCGCCAATCATCAAGGCCAAGAATGAGCAGAAAGAGCGCACTATCTTGGCGGGTCAGCAGCGTGAGCGCGGCGAGAAAAACCGTTAACCAAAAGCGCCCGCCGTGCCAAGCCCACGCGGTCCACAGCATCAGCATGGTTAAGAGCAAGGTTTCCATGCCAAGCGTGCTGTAAATCGCAGGGTGAACGGCTAGCAGAAGTGGAACCAGTATTGCCGCAAGCGTTAGACGATAGGCGTTTAGCAATGCCGCAGCAGCAGCTACTAATCCAACCCAACAGGCAACACCAAACCAGTAGCCAAGCAGCACCAAATCGGGGAAGGCGAATCGATGGAGGAAGGCCAGCACCAAACCATAGAGCGGGGTTGTTAGCCCCAGCACAGGTTCTCCTGCATTAAAGACAAAACCAACCCCCTGCGTTAAATTTTGAGCATAGCGATATGTGATAAAGGCATCATCAACCACCGCCCAAGGGGATCGGGCGCTGGCTAAGAGGAGAACAATCACCGCAGCTAAACTGGTCGAAATCCACGAAATTGATGCGAACTGTTTCGGCCGATTCGTTGGTGCTGCTGGGTTGGACATGAGAACTACTGATTGACAACGGGGAGCGCATCAACATCCCCACGGAACTTCATCGTGTTCGGCAATAATTTGACCCAGCTATTCACAGGAAAATCTGTGTCGATGAGCAGCCATTCTGAATCGGCCGAAATCCCGACCACCCGATATGTCTCCTCAGGAATAGCGAGTCCCAAACTTTCATAGTCAACGTTGGGGCCTGTGCGAACATGAATATTGATGCGCGTGATGGTGACGTTGACGGTATCGATTAAGTAGACGGTAAGCGGTTCGGTGAGCATATCGGCCGAAATCGTGCGCGATAGTGGCAAAAAGCCAGTCATCTCAACCGAGAGGATATGCGCTTCTTCTCGCGGGACGGCCGAAAACGGCGCGTAGCCCTCCTCAAGGGTTATGCTCACCTTGTCATATGTTTCAGATGCGCTGATAAGTCCCACTTCTGCCCCGACGATTGGCTTTTCTGTAATTTTGCTCAACACGTGAACCACGAAGTCAAGCCCCCCCTCTGGTGTCGGGGTCATGGTTGGCGTCGGCGTGTTGGTCGCGGTCGGCGTCTGGGTTGGGGTGTTGGTTGCGGTTGGTGAAACCGCCACGGTGGGTGTGTTGGTTGGGCGCGTTGTAGCGGTTGGGGTGGCGTCTGGTGGTGCTGTTGTGCCTTGTAGCGTTGGCGTTGGTAACGGCGTGCTAGCTTCTTCAATCATCGTTGTTGCAACGGCGATTGGTGTTGTATTAATCTCAGGTTCGGCCGAACAGGCCGCAAGTAGGCAACAGGACACCCAGAGTCCCCATATAAGTCGTTTTAGCATGTCAATTTATCAAAAGTGTCAAGTATTGCTTGAGTTGATGATTAATGATCATCCCATGTTTGGAGGCCATGTCAAGCAATTCTAATTGTCACTTATTTATGGGTGTGTTTCATTTGAGTAAAGAGCGGTGGCTGAGCTGGCCGAAGCCTGAGCGATACGCCACTATGACTTCGACAAGCTCAGTCTACGTTATCGTTACCAACCTATTTGAAACACACCCCTTATTTATTTGAGTTTTTAGGAATCCGAGCGATTGATAGTTTTCAACCGACGGTATCACAATCGTGTTGCCGCATAAGCGCTTGTGGGCGATTTTGCGGCAGGATGGTTTTTTTAGTTGTCACTTGGCAGCATCCAATCGGCCGAAACACACGTCCCATCTGGGGGGGCTGGAATGGCCTGTTGTGATCTTGCCAGCACGTCGATCAAATAAGTTTGATCGCCATCAGTTAGCGTTGCCCAACGATCGTCCTCACCAATCCATGAGAACGCGACGTCGTTATCTGTGGGGAGCGTCAGATAATGACGCTGTTCGATGGTGTCATAAAGATGCACGTTCCCGTAGCCAACCCCCTGCGAGGTGCGGTTGTTCTCGCGCAGCAGCAGGAAGCGGTCGGTGGGGGAGGCTTGTAACATGCGCGTATTGTTGTAGGGTAGAATTTCGGCCGATTGTGCATCACGATCCCAATAAATCACGTTCCCCGATGAGTTTGGAAGCAAATTGATTAGGTCGATATAAAGTTGTTGCGGTTGCTCATCCCGCCAAAAAAAGTAAAGCAAAGACGGGATTCGATACTCATCAGATGGCAAAGCAGCCTCCAAATCGTTCCAACTAACCCAAACGTTGGACTCATCTGGCTTATCAATGGTGTTGACATTAAGCGTCGATAAGGTTGATTGCCATGCATAAGACGTCTCATCCAGCCAGAAACCAGCAAGCGAAAAATGTTGGTTGATGATGTCCCCTGCGGGGGTTTCGATGCTCAAAAGGTTGCGATTGGAGAGCATTAGAAAGTGCTGTAAATCACTAGACCAGATTGGTTGGCCGGCCAGATCCGTAAGTGCGCAGTTATCGTCTGTGCAACTGCTAGGATCTACCGTGTAGTACTGGATGTTGATTGTATTAGAATGCGGTTGGGTGTTCACAATGAGATGCCCTGTTAACGGATCACTTGTGCCCGTGTAGTTTAGACGTAGCTCTGTGACAGGCTGCAAGACGCCATCGCGCCAAATTGCGCTGAGTCCGTCTAACTCTGAGGCTATGGCTTTTGGGTCGCCAAAATGTATCCACAGACTGGCGGGATCGGGCAGTTTGCTAATTTTCGTGATGGGTTGCTCAAACGTATCGGTGAGCGTCCAGCTTTGAGCACTTGGATCAAATTGATGTAGGGTGCTGCCGTTTTCAACGTTACAAGCAAACATAAACGGCTGTTCGGGTATTTCGCGCTGCGTTTCGTCTGTGTCTAGGGCTTTGATTCGGCCGATAAGGAACTGTTGAAACGCCTCAAACTGTTCTTTTTGCCAATCATCAGGCGTGTCCGCAGCAATTTGCAGGCCACTATTGAGAAAGGTCGCGGCAACCCAATCGATCGGGCGATCAATGATGCTGAGATTAGTGGTGTTGTATTCGGCCGAAACGTTCGGATAGGTGGTCCGTAAATATTCAACCATCGCGTAGGCGATATTCTGAATTTCGGCCGAAACGGCGCTCGGCCGATTTAATTCCCAGCCCAGCGGCCACTCAACAAAATTGTTGTGTGCAAGCAAAACCGACTCATAATCAGCTTGTGTCAATGGCCAACCCCGCAACCCCGCCTCTTTTAGCTCCCATAACGCTTGCGCACGATAGTACACAATCCGATCGCAACATTGATACGCCGATTGTTCCGCAAACAGCGAGGTAAGAATCAGATCCGCATAACCCCCAAGCAACGCTTGATATCCTGCACGGTCAACAGGAAGGCCAACCAGCGTGGGCGTTGGCAAAATGAGATTATGCGCTTCGATATTGAGCGGCGGCGTTCGTAAATCGGCTAGGGCGCTCGGCGAAGTGCTGAACTCAACCTGTAAAAAGGTTTGATCACAATTACTGTTACAACGATTCGCGATTGCAACTTCTAAATCATTTTGGAGCCTTAACGCCAGCTTTTTGTCGCGGGTCGGGTAAGTCACCGAGAGCAAGTTGCCCGTTTGCGTTTCCCGTGTGCCCCAATACCCTTCTTCGGGCGGCGCATAGAGCCAGCGGGTTGTGCCTTCGCGAAACACAGCAGGTTGGGCAATCGATACCGTTTCATACAGCCCATTCCCGACAGGGATTTCATACATCACCGTTGCCGTGATCTCGGCCGCACGCAGGCTTGGACTGAGAACAACATTGCTGAGTTCAGGCGTCTCTGATGCCAAGCGCCAGCCCAAAGGGGAGCGGTCTAACAACCCATTGCTGCCGACCATTAATTGATAACCAACGGTCCATTCAGGGTCAAGACCGGACAGAAGGGCGTTAAACACCTCAATGTCACGCGCTGCGGCCGACTCATGCAGCAGACGAAAGCTAGCATGAATATCCTGCTGCGTCTGCTCTGTCACTGTTTCAACCGTCTCTTGCAGGCGGTTGCTGAGCGTCCAGCCTAGCCCAGCCAGAAGCACAACAATCAGGATGCCGATGCCGATTTTCCCAAGCTGGTTAGTAGATGAACTCGGCGGTGTTTGTTCTGGTTTGTCCCAGTCGTAATCGTCTTCAGTTTGCCATTCGAAGTTTGACATAAATATAGAGTTTAATGCTGATACCGTATTTGCATCCTCTGAGAACCTGATCCGCTAAAAATCAGTACGATATATTTAAAAATGAGTTTTACCTGTGCTGAAATGGTGGCTCAAAATATCAGTCTGTCAACAGACATATATCTGACCGCATATGGACAGACTGAAATACAAGACAAAGACACCTAACCAACATGAAATGAACTCTTTATTTGATAATCATAGACAGATGCACTGCAATTAAGATTTATACAGCACGAGTGTTAGGAGGAAATCAACAGTTCCTAAAAATGAGAGGAAATTTACATGCAGAACGAAGCCGCCTCCAAATTCATGGAATATGTATGCTTTACAGACAAGCGTACTATTAAGTTAAGGCTGGGGCTGACTTTATAATGGGACATGTACAAGAAGACCTCTTTTCGCGGGTGGCCCACGCAGTATGTTTAAGTTACAACGTTATTTTTCCCTAACAAGTTTCATCGCCTTCATTTTTGTGTTGGTTGGTCTTAGCTATTTTTATAGTTGGTCGGCAACAAACAGTTTGTTCCGTTCGGCCGAAGAACACAATATCATTCTTGGGCAAGTCTTTTCTAACACCCTTTGGTCAACCTACGGCGACTTTATCGCCTCCAGTTCAGGGTTAGATCGCAAAGAACTGATGGTGCGCCTCGAAACCCAGCAGCTTCAACAAACGTTTATCGAACAGACAAACGGCACAAACGTCGTCAAAATCAAAATATACAATCTGGAGGGGATTACCGTTTTTTCTTCAGAGGAAGATCAAATTGGTGAAGATCAAAGCGCCAATCTGGGATTTGTTGCCGCGTGTGGGGGGGAGGTCGTCAGCGAGTTAAACCACCGCGACCAGTTCAGTGCATTTGACCAAACAATTTCAGATCGCGATCTTGTGTCAAGCTATGTGCCAATTCAATATGCGGGGGGCGAAATTGAAGGCGTGCTTGAAATTTATAGCGACCTCACGCCACTTTTGGAAGATGTTAACCAAGCTCGCATACAAGTTGTGATGGGTGTTGCAGGTGGGTTAGGTTTACTTTATTTGATTTTATTTGTCATTGTGAATCATGCCGATCGTATTTTGCGCCGCGAGGTGGCCGAGCGTAATTTAGCGGAGACGGCGCTGCAACTAGAGCGTGCCAACCTTGCCACACAGGTTGCCGAACAGACATCTGGTTTGCGCCAGATGAATGAACAACTTGTTGATGCATCAAAGTTAAAAGATCAGTTTTTAGCCATGATGAGTCATGAGTTGCGAACCCCCTTGACAACCGTTTTGGCGCGTTCGGATGCGCTGCGTTTAGGTGTGTATGGGGCGTTGAGCCAGCCGCAAGACAAGGCCGTTAGCGGGATTCAGGCAGGTGGAAAACATCTATTAAGTTTGGTAAGTGACCTGCTTGACGTATCCGTGACGGAAACAGACAAGCTGAAAATTGATAAAAAACCTGTCGAGATTCATAAGTTGTGTCAGACAAGCCTGAAAGCAATTCAAGCTATCGCGCAAAAGAAAGATTTACGTATTTCGTTAACATTGGGCAGCAGAGGCATGGTTTTGGAGGGAGATGAGCGTCGATTGCGCCAGATATTGATCAGCCTGTTGCACAATGCTGCTAAGTTCACGCCAGAGCAAGGATTAATTGGGCTAGATGTGAAAAATGACGTGCTCAATCAAACGGTGACGCTGACCGTGTGGGATACAGGGATCGGGATTTCTGAAGAAGATCAAGCGCGGATATTTATCCCTTTTACACAGGCCGACGGGCGTTTGTCGCGTGAATTTGAGGGTGCTGGGCTAGGGCTGGCGCTTGTTGATCGCTTTACAAAGCTGCATGGTGGGCATGTTGATTTGCAGAGCACGGTAGGGCAAGGGAGTCGGTTCTCAATTGTACTGCCGTGGGTCCCTGGTAATGTTGTTGTGCTGGGAGAGGTGGAGGGTGTTTCGGCCGAAATTCCCCAGCCAGAACTCGATTTCAGCCCCCTCATCCTAATCGCAGAAGATAATAACCTCAATGCCGAAACGTTGACCGATACACTTGAATATTCGGGATTTCGCACAAGCCGCGCCGTGAACGGACTGGAAGCGATCGACAAGGCACGCGCCCAACAGCCCGACTTGATCCTGATGGATGTGCAAATGCCTAAGCTAAACGGCTTAGATGCAATCCGCAAAATTCGATCAGAGGTCAGTCATCACATTCCAATTATTGTTGTCACTGGATTTACACGGTCAAATGATCGACAAACCTGTTTAGATGCAGGGGCGGACGGCTTCATGAGCAAGCCTGTGAGTCTGGAGCGCTTGGCGGACATCGTGGCGCGACATCTTGAATCAGATGAGGTGCTAATCAACACCAATATCATTGCTTAGACGTTTGGCATCACGTTTTACGGGTAAAAGGACGCCAATAGGTTGCAAAATCATAATATTCAAGCCCGTGGAAGCGCTTTTTATAATCATAATGGCTGGAGCCAACGGTCGTGTAGCCTGGGTAGTAATAACGTTTATTTGTGCGCTGACAATACTCAATTTCGTGCAGCATCGTCAGCGTCCCCAACCCCCGCTCTGCATAATCTGGATCAAACATGGCGAACACCGAAGAAGCGGACGTCTCGCCAATGTCTAAAAAGCTAACGGCCAGTAAACGCCCATCCGCGTCGCGCACCTGCACCTCATTGCACTGGCAAGGGATGGTCGAGGGCGCTTGCTCCGCAAGAAAATTCCCCAACGAGTCAGGAATATATTCCTCAAATCTCAGACGATGACGCAGAAATATTTCTGTTTTTTCATCGTCTATCTGAGCTGGTTGGATGCTGATGCTGAGATCGGCGTTGCGGCGTAAGTTGCGGCGCTGGCTTTTAGAGAATTTCACCTTGTGGATGTCGATGCGTAGCGCAATGATTTCCTGTAGCTGTTCGCTCATTGTGGCGAGGTTATAGCGAAAGAAACGTGCGCCGAAGTGCCGCCATCCATGCGACCAGAGAACATCCATTGTGTTGGAACGCACCAATTCGGCCGAAAATGTCTGATGTAGCGGTTGGCTGCTGCGAATAAAAAGTTGTGACACACTGGACATGCGGGTACTTTAGCGCAAAGGATAGGAAGAAGGCAAAGAAGAAATAATAAACGATGGCATGGAAAACAGAGAAATTGAGCGTACAAAGCGGGTCAGGCTGTTAGTCGTCCAGTCAAATCAGCATCCCAAAAGCGGCCTAACGAATTTGACCGAGGTCTGTTTCGCTAAAAACAGCGTGTGCCATGACGCCAAGGCGACGAGCGCGTTCGCGAATTTGACCAAAGTTGCTGGTTGGCTGGACAACCAGCAGCACAGGCGAAAAGCCAGACTGAATGAGACGATGCAACGTGCCAGTCATCGTCTCATCGCCATTGGGTGAGATAACAATCAGGGTCGTTCCCCAGCTTTGCCGAAGCATGGCGCGGGTCGCAAAGTCTGCGAAACTGTGCGTTGTACGACGGGCTTCAACACGGGCAAGCAGTTCGAGAACGCGCATGAGGTGGGCGCGACCTTTGCGAGGCGCAATGAGATTGCCCGTTTGGATGATGGCGTTTTCGGCCGAAACATCCCCCACCTTCTCCTCTGTCAGCCGTCCCGTACCCTCATCGAACGCCGTGCCGCCCGCTTTTTCGCCCGCCAGCGGATCATACCCGCTGGTGACAAGGCCCACAGGCTGGCGCTGATTGACCAGATGCGCCGCGATTGATGCCGCGACAACGATGGCCCACTCAACCGTGTCGAGCCGTGTTTGACGCATGTACCCCTTGTTGTCTAGGTCAAGCAAAATCATCGTTTGCAGCGAGATAGCGGGTTCGAGCGTTTTGACAAGCAGATTATTGCCAGCCGATTGTGAGAGTCGGGCCGATGCTTTCCAGTTAATTTGGCGCATACTGTCGCCGCTGCGAAAGTTGCGAACGCCCATCGGGCGTGCTGGGTCGGCATAGAGACGTTGTTTACTGGCGATTGTTCCGAACGGCAGGCGCGAGCGCAGGTTGAGTTTTGCGATTGGGATGATGTGGGGATAGACGGTGAGATATTCGGCCGAAAATTCCCCTTTTGCGTCACGCATGCCAAACACATCGGCCGATTCGAGACGCAGCGGGCCAACCCGATAATAACCGCGCCGCATCGCCCGCACCTCATACGTCAGCTTGATCGATGAGCGTCCGCCGAGCGCCACTGCATCATTTAGCGACGTGCCAGAGCGTAAGTTGAGCGCCGTCATCTCTTGGACATGTAGCCAAGGCATCGGCAAGCGGCTCGGATTTTCCAATTCAATCGTAACAGGAACCGTTTCGCCTAAAAATGCATTGGGTGCGTAAGATCGTTTGGCGTGTACGCCTTTCAACAAACGCGGTGTAAACCACCAGCTAAACAAAAACAGCCCCGCTAAAACATAGGCGATGTAAAAAACAAAATCGACACGCAAAAGCCCTGCAAATAACAGGAGGCAGATGACAATAATGGGAGTTTGGCGCGTGTTCATAAGTGTGTTTGATAGTATGACATCTTATCTAGGACGCCAAGTAAGAGTATCATCAGGTTGTTAGGAGAATCCTGATTGTTTTCAGCAACCCGCGATTTTGACCCCATTACACGCTGCGCCCCATTGCCCAAACGCCTACACATCTTTTATACTTGCATCTATGACGCAATCTGATGAGTTTCTCTCAATTCAAACGCCAGAAAATATTCTCTTTGGGTATGAAGTTGCAGGTCTAGGGAGTCGTTTTATGGCGGCTGCGCTGGATACACTTGTGATGTTGGCGGTGATGTTTTTGGCCTCACTTGCCGCGCTCTTTTTTGGCAACATACTCGATTTGCTAGATACCATGGGGGAAGGTTGGATTATTGGCATCTATAGCGTCCTGATGTTTTTAATCATTTGGGGATATTACGTTATTTTTGAGATGGTTTGGACAGGCCAAACGCCAGGCAAGCGTTACATGGGGCTGCGCGTGATTGGTCGTGATGGATCCCCTGTTGGCATTGCCGCTTCGCTGATTCGCAACTTTATTCGCCTTATAGATTTTATTCCTGCATTCTATGGGCTGGGCGTGATGACGATGTTCGCGAACCTGCGCACGCGCCGTTTGGGTGATTTGGCGGCTGGAACGCTTGTTGTGTTCGACAAAAATGTATCGTTGACAGCGCTTGTGAAGCGTGTCCCTGTGGCGGCTGGGGATTTGCCAAAGGAGACGCTTTGGTATCCTGTCGAGCGTTTGTCCGAGGCGGAGGTTGCGATTGCAGAAGGTTGGTTGTCTCGACGGGCAGAACTTGGAACGGCGAGGCAGTTAATTCGGCCGATTCTGACCCGCCTCTACAATAGTATGGACCTCGAATTAGAAGAGCGCCTCGAATACGATGTGGCAAACAGCCGCCTTGAGGCAATTGTCAACGTCTATCGAAGCCGCTAAACTATTCGACACAAATAATCTGGGTGATCGGTGAACCAGCAGCCTATTGAGGCTAACTAAAACACTGAAATGCCCTTTTCCCACATCAGAAGTTGTGATGTCAGGTGTTGTTAAGCCCTCTTAACCTACAACAATAAAATTTGTTCTCTTGTAACCGAGCCGTAAGCGTTGGGTAAATCAAGATAACCTTCCTTGACATAGAACGCCCCCAGTTCATAAAATGCGGTTACATAAGCAATTGCAAGAGATGATTGAGCTCAATGGATTATAAAGATTACTACAAAATTTTAGGCGTCAGCAAAAGCGCCGATGAAAAAACGATCAAAAAAGCGTATCGCAAGCTAGCTCGGCAGTATCATCCTGATCACAATCCGAACAACCCAGCGGCTGAAGATAAATTCAAAGATGTCAACGAGGCGTATGAAGTCTTGGGCGACTCGGAGAATCGCACTAAATATGATCAACTCGGTGCAAATTATCACCGATGGAAGCAGTCAGGTGGCGCTCAAGGCGGATTTGATCCGTTTGGCGGCATGGGCGGCATGGGTGGCATGGGCGGCGGCTCAGGCAATATCGCCGACATTTTGGCGCAGATGTTTGGCGGAGGCGGGGCGCAGCCTGGCGGCCGAACACAGCCGCTACGTCAAGATTCTGAGCAAGACATCGATATTACGCTGGAAGAAGCGTATCACGGCACAATCCGTACAATGGTTGATGCCAATGGCGAACGCCTCAATATAAAGATTCCGCGTGGCGCAAAAAACGGAACGAAGGTTCGTTTGCGTGGCAAAGGCGGTCGCGGCGGCGATTTGTATTTGATTACGAAAGTCAGGCCGCATAAAGTCTATGAACGCGATGAGGCTAGCCCAACTGTCTTGCGCCGCACGATCGAGGTCGATATGCTGACCGCACTATTAGGCGGTGAAGCGCGGGTTGAGACATTAAAAGGGGCAATTAATCTTAAAATTATGCCCGGCACCCAAGGCGGCCGAACGGTACGGTTACGCGGTCGTGGGATGCCCGATATAAAACAGAATGATAAATATGGTGCGTTGCTGGCGACAATTCAGATTGTGATCCCGCAAGATTTGTCAGATGCCGAACGTGCTTTGTACGAACAGTTACGCACATTGCGTGCGTCAGATGCGGCTGGCTAATGTTTAGCGCCTAAGCGTTGTGAGCAAGCTTGCTGACAAGGTACGCTGGGCCGCAGTAGAATCCAATTTAATCGATAGAAAATTTGGCGATTAAACCGCCTGTATTTTGGTACGGGCGAATCTGTTCGGCTACCTGTTGATTTGTTCGACTAGAAAGCTGATATGCTAATCGACCGACTTACATATCACACAAGGATTATTAGATGAAAAATGTACGCAAATCTTGGATTGGGCTGATTGGGTTGCTGTTCATTTTAGTGACGGGCTGTGCAAGTTTGCCTGCTTTGCTAGAAGATGATGCGCCTGTGCCGATTGTGCGGGTTGTGGAAACGGTCGATCAACAGTCGATTGTGGAAGAGGTGCTGGCACAGATTGAGCAGACGGCGGCGGAAGCGGCTTTGGTTGAGAGTGATTCGGCCGAAATTATTCCCCCAACCAGCGATGCCGTTGTCGAAACAGCCGCCCCTGTTGTGCAGTCAAATACAAACGGGCTAGTTGATGTCGCTTTAGAGGATCGCTTGGTCAACCTCTATGATCAAGCCAACCCGTCTGTTGTGTTGCTGCTTGTTGGCAGTGGTATCGAAGGCGGCAGCGGCAGTGGGTTTGTTTATGACGATCAAGGCCACATTGTAACCAACAATCACGTGGTTGCCGATTTTTCAGACGTGACCGCTGTGTTCGCTGACGGGTCGCGCCGCAATGCGGTTGTGGTTGGCAAGGATGCTGATGCAGACCTTGCTGTTGTACGTGTCGACTCGCTTCCGTCTATGGTTCGGCCGCTTCCTTTAAGCACGATTGACGAAGTGGATGTCGGGCAATTTGTGATTGCACTAGGCAGTCCATTCCGCGAACAAGGGTCAATGTCGTTGGGGATTGTAAGCGGGCTTGGACGCAGCTTGCGGTCAATTCGTGCGCTTGAAAATGGCGGAAGCTATCAACTCCCTGCTGTGATTCAAACGGATGCACCAATTAATCCGGGTAACTCAGGCGGGCCGCTGGTTAACCTCGACGGCGAAGTAGTAGGGGTTAATTCTGCGATTCGCACGACAACAGGCACAAACAGCGGTGTTGGCTTTGCGATTCCAGTTAACGCGGTCAGCATTATGGTGCCAGAGCTAATTGCCAATGGTCGCTACACCTATCCACTGATGGGCACAAGCTTTGCTGATGAAGATTCTAAAGCAAGAATTTTGCTGCAACTGGGAATCGAAGAAAACATCGGCGCGTATGTTTCTGGTGTGAGCCCTAGTGGTCCAGCCGAGCAAGCAGGTTTGCGCGGTGGCGGGGCAAGCGGTGGTGGAGACATCATCATTCGTCTGGACGGTCGTGACATCTACAGCTTTGGCGATTTGAACGCCTATCTTATTTTCAACAAGCGCCCCGGTGAAACGATGGAAATCGTTGTGTTGCGTGACGGTGAAGAGGTTCCGCTCACGATAACGCTTGGCGAGCGCCAATAAGGCGTTTTGATAACCTGTCAGGGCTTGGCTTTTGTTAATGTGCAGTCACACATTCGCTAGCACAAGCGGCAGTACCCATTCTGGATGATGGGAGTCGTTGGGGTGCGATGAGACAATTGTTTCATCGCACCCCTTCATGTTTATACCGCCGCATCGTCAGTTCGGGCTTGCTTGCAGCCCCGTCTTATCATTGACATGCCCAAACGCCCTTCAACTTTTGAGCATCATTTGCGACAACTCAGCCTCTTCCTCCGCTTCTGAAAGCGCAATGTAGTCAAACCAAAGTTTGTCGGTGATGGCGTGTGGGCGGCAGACGATCCCGTGCTTTTGGAAATAATCACAAACGCGCTGAATATCGCGCTGCAAAATAAAACGAGCGTTGCGGTTTTTCTTGGCGTTGGTGGCCTGTGGGAAGTCGATAAACACAATGTCGTTGTTCCAGAACAGGATGTTGTAAGCTGAGAGATCGCCGTGAATAAGGTTGCTTTGCACCATCAACTCGATTGTGTCGATCGTTTTGCGGAACAGGCGATGAATCTCCCCTTTGACCATCTGCTTGCGTAGGTTGACGCTGCTAAGCAGGGGCGCTGCGCCATCTGCATCGCCGATGAAGCCAAACAAAATGGCGTTGCTTGCCATTGCATAGGGTTTGGGGACGCTGATTCCTGCTTCGTAAAGCATTTCCAGTGTTGAGAACTCATGCATGAGCCACGATTGATGGGAGAGAAAGTCACCAAATTTCGATTTATGCTTAATCGCACGCATCTCGCGTTTGTTGCGTTCGGTGACGACGCCGCCACCGTTGTCAAGAATGGCGCGACCTTCTTTGTACATCGCGTCGTTGCGTAGCTGGCGGAACATTTTCGGCCGATAAATTTTCGCCGCCACAAACTCAACCCCCAACGAAGGATGCGCCCGACACTGATAGACATTCGCCTCCTTGCCGCCCTTGACCAAGCCTAGCACATCAATAATGTACTCCTCTTGGAAAAAGCTTTGCAGCGCGGCTAACACCCAGCCTGATTCATGCTCGCCGGGGATATAGGTGAATTCAACGTTTTCGATCTGGAGCGCCTGCGAGATCACGCGCAAGCTGTCATTTTTTGTCCACGCCTTTGCCTGTTTTTGTTTTGGTTTGCGGCGCTGTTGTCGCGTCTGTAGTTTGCGTTTCGACTGGCTTTCGTAAGCTAGGTACTTTTCGTAATCGTCGTAAATTGTATTGTGAGACAAAATAGAATCCAAAGATGGATCGCTATCGTGCAACTGTCGCGCGGCAGGCGACAGAGGACGATGAACAATCGCTATGTTGGATCGGCCGAACGCAAAAAGCGGCAGCGGCCAATGCCAAAAACCTATCTGATGTTGACTAAATGTTGGGGTCTAAAAGACCACAGGATAGTTGGGGAATGCCTGTGGTGTCGTGTTACGTGCAAGCGAGGCGCTTACAAGAAATTAAACACGCACGGCATTTAGGGCTTCAACAGTGGTTTGGGTTAGTTGTAGATAGCTCATGAATGCCTCCTTGGAGGGTTGCCGAACGAATTGGGTTGCTTGATGCGATTCATTTCGGCCGAAATGACAGTTAATGGCGCAAGAATAGCACAGGTGGAAAAAATAAGTCAAGGTGCAAAAAATCAGCGTGGCAAGAATTAGGTCAACGGCGCTCGTTGCCGTGCTTAAAGTGGCCCGTTGCTTTTGCCATGATTAACTGCGCTTGCTGGGCTGATGCGCTGTCGATGCGTTTGAGGAATTTTTCGGCCGATTTACCCTTCAACGTCGTGACTACTTTTTGATGAAACGTAATAAAAACAGACCCATTCTTAGTGGTACGATAATCGAACGGTTCCGCTTCTAAACGCCCGCGTTTGTCAATTTGAGTCATGATTGAAACATGATTCGCTCAAAGGCGGTGTCGCCCATTGAGTCCGCGATAGAGGCGTAGTAGCTGCCCCAATCGGGCTGTGTGCCGTCCGCATCGGTGAACCCATATTCTTTGGCCAGCGACCATGTGGCGAGGGTTCGGCCTGATTTGGCGCGAACAGCGGGATCGGTTGCGAGCGCCACAATGGCACGGCCTAAATAAGTTGGGGTTTCAGAAGCAATAAAGTGCGGGTCCTGTTTGGCCGCGTCGCGCCAGTTGGCTTCGGTCACGCCAAACATGTCAAGCATCGCTTCGGAGCGCAAAAAGCCTGGCGTCACGGCAAGCGACGTGATGTTGCTGTGACGCAATTCACGAGCATAGCTGTAGGCAAGACGCATCACGCTGGTCTTGACCAAATCATAAAACAGCGCCCCACGATACCCCATTTGGTCGCCATCCGTAATCTCGATGATGAGGCCGCTGTTGTTGGGTTCCATCAACGGCAGCGCGTAACGGGTGGTGATAATATGCGAGTGGACGGCACGTTCGAGCATCGTAAACCCTTTGCCCAGATCGAGTGCGGCAAGTGGCGTTCCCCACTGGGAAAGCGCGTCACCGCCCCAAACATCGTTGACCAAAATATCAACGCGACCCGCTTCCTCGCGCACGCGCTCAAACAGCGCAACAACTTGTGATTCAACGGTGTGATCTGTTTGAACCCAGCGGCCGATACCGCCAGCGGCGGTGACCAGTTCGGCCGATTCTTCAATCGTCTCTTGGCGCTCTGCACCAGACGCCAAACTGCCGCGCACGCTGCGACCCGTACAGTAAACGGTCGCGCCCGCCGCGCCTAAACAGACCGCAATTGCACGCCCCGCGCCTCTGGTCGCACCCGCCACGACAGCGATTTTTCCTGATAATAATTTGACCATAGCTGCTACTTTACTTCAATTGCACCAATGATAACAAATTGATTGGGGTTGCCGCTTGGAGGCGCGAGTTCGATGCGTGCGCCTGCGGGACTTTCGTAGATGCCGACGGCGATTTTGTAGCGGCCTGGGGGCGTTTCGGCCGAAATTGGTAGATCAAAATTTTGCACAATCATTTCGTGCGGCTGCCATTCTGGCGACTGATACGGCTCACACAGCCATGAATCAACCTGCGCCCAAGTCGTTCCGCCCTCGTAGGGTGATGGATCGCCGTGCAGATGGACAAAGGCGCTGTAAACGGTGGAAAGCGGCCCTGTGGCGCGGAAAGCAAGCGAAAGGGGCAGCGTTCTGTTGGCCTGAACGGTTTCAGGAAGGGGCGTGTGGTGTAGTTCAAGGGCGTTGATAAATGTGGGGGGATTCTCGGCGGGAACGAGCAACTGATCAAGCTGCGACTCGCCACGATATACCTCAAACAAAGGCGTGCCTTCAACAATCTCTGTTTGTGCCACCTTCAACGGCGTCAGCTTTGACCAAGGGGCCATTTGTTCCGCAAATGAAGACAAATAGATGGGGGCGTTTGCATAAATTGCTGGCTCATCTGGCACGACAACACAGATGGCTGGCGAAAATGCGCCCACGTGCGTCACTGGTTCAGCAAGGCGCAGCGCGTGAAAGGCGACATTGGCGTGAAAAGGAGTATACGGTGAATAATAAATGTTGGTTGGCTTATCAACCTGTTCTGCGATCCAACTGCTGGCGCTGTTGACCGCCATCTCCATCATGATAAACCGATCGTCTCGTGTGATCCAAGCTTGCTGGTCGCGCACAGCGCCAACGGCCGAAAAAGCAAGTAAAGCGACAGGCAACAACCAGCCCATCGGTAACTTTTGCAACCCCTGCTCAAGTTGCGCTGCACCGTAGCCGATGATAAGCGCCAGCGGGATTACTGCACCGATGGCGCGTAAAAAATGCGGAGCGTCATCGCTGAGCAAGGAGGGCAGCAGGGAGAAAAGCAGCAGCATGAGCAGCCAGCCCAGCCTGGCTTGAGTCGGTTTGTGCCGCAGCAGCATAATGAATCCCACTAGGCAAAGAATGCCCAAGCTCCAGTTAAACACGGGGCGACCCGACAGGTTGAGAAAGGTGCTGCCGTCTCCTATTTGAAACCATGCCCGCATCCAAATGCTGGTGTTGGTGAGAATGCTAGTTGCGTTGATGGTGGCAACCGACTGCATGCGTCCAAGGGATTCAGACGGGTTTAGATAGGTGTAGGCAAATTGGGGCAGCATGACAAGTATGGATATGCTGCCAGCGAGTAGTGCGCCCGTTCGTTTCGGCCGATGCCGAACCACAATCATAAACAGCCAAACGCCGATAAAGAGAATCCATAGCCTTGCCGAAAAGTAGGTATAGATGAGGCTCCCCGTCAAGATGCCGCCGAGAAGCCAATCGGCCGAACGATTGTGACGTGTGGCTCGCCACAAAACAGCAAACGCCAGCGTGCCGATAAGCGGTTGTAAAATGGCGCGTAGGCCAAGCTGGCTCATGTGGATGTGCCAGAAGAAAACGGCTAAGGTCGCACACGACCAACGGGCGACGCGCCGATTGAACATCTGTCGCCCCATTGGGTAAAGGGCGGCAATCGTCAAAATGCCTAAGATGGTTGAACCGAGCCGCATCGCAAACGGAACCTTGCCGAGCGTTGCGAAAAAGGGGATCAGCCAATAATGATAGGCAGATTCGCGTCCGTTGTTGTCTGGGAGGAAGGGGGTTAGTTCAAATTCCTGTGAGAGCAGGACGGCATCGCGTGCGTTATATGCCTCGTCGATGCCGAGCATGTCCTGCATTTCAGACAGGTTTTGCCAGCGCAGTGCGGCGGCAATCAAAAGGATAAGAATGAGGAGCCAGGTTGTTTTCGGCCGAAAATGCGCGTTCGTTTTCAAAAATGCTGGCAGGATGGTGCGTGTTTTAGAAAACGTTTGATTATTCGTAAGAAAGCGGCGCAGCATAAGCGATTATCGGTTGCTCACCATCAAAAACGGTATGCTTTGCGTAAAGCGGCCAGCCGTTATTCAACGCTTCGGTTTCAATTAGCGGTTCAGCCCAATATTCCTCATCTAGCCTAACCGCGATTGTCCACCGATCGGCATCAACCGTGACGCCTGAGCGCGTCAGAATAGCGCGTGCATATGCGTCTAGTACGTTTGCTGCATAGGTCTGTGGCGTTGCCGTGTGGGAATATAACCACCCACCGTTGTAAACGCTGAGGGCATAGTGCAAATCTCCCTGAACCTCTTCCAAATAACCGCTTAAAATCTTAGCACCCCACTCAATATTGGTCGCAGGGTCTAATAGCGCATAAGAGGTCGGTCGTTGATCAAGCCCTGCGCCAGAGCCTTGCGGCATAATTCCCATTAGCCCAACCGCCCCCGCATAGCTCACCCCATCTGGGTTGCCGTCGGACTCCATCTCGATAATTGCAGCCAGCAAGTTTGGATCAAATTGGTACGCTTCGGCCGCCTGATTAATCTCATTAGACCATTGCAACACAGCTTCAGGCCAAGTGTCTGAGAGTCCCAAACCGTCGTCAAACCGAACGCCCTCCAGAGGTGACGGTGTTTCTGTGGGGACAAGCGTAGGTTGTGACGTGGCAGGAAGGCTCTGAGCGATTACGGCTGGTGTGCTAGCCAACATGCTTGCTACCTGTGCCTGTTGCCGCGATTGAATAAAATGAACCGTGCCAAAGGTAATTGAGACAAGGAGTACGATAGCTAACAGCCCCATGATTGATAGAGCCGCCCAAACGGGCAGCACGATTAACGGAGCAGAGCGTCGGGCTGTTGAGGGAGGCAGCGTTGCCGCACTGTACCCTACCTGATTCAATTCGGGTCGATTGTCTGAGTCTTTCAATTTTAGGAAGGGGATGAGTCTAAGCAGCCGCCGAAACCAGCGCCAGGCCACACCTCTATATTTTTGTAGCATTGCAAAAAGTCGTCTCAGCTACTGCGTGTCTGACTAAACAAAGGACGTTTGTATGAAACAACAGCGTCCTGTTCAGTAGGCGTGAGAATGGAACAATTGA
>JBMZDF010000045.1:10488-20467 GCA_049614105.1 Promineifilaceae bacterium (SeqCode) | reverse complement strand
ACGCCGTCTCGCCGCGCTCGAACGACAGCGAATTGCGTCTGAATATCAGAATGTGACAGACCAGATCACAAAATATCGCTCTCTGCTGGCCGACAAGAATCAGATTCTAGGTCGGATTCGCGCCGAATTGCTCGAACTCAAAGATACATTTGGCGACGAGCGACGTTCTGAAATTATTCCAGGTGAAAGCGAATTTGATATTGAAGACCTTGTGAAAGATGAGGACGTGTTGATCTCGATTACGGGACGCGGCTACATCAAACGCACGCCGACAAGTGCTTATCGCGTGCAAGGGCGCGGCGGTAAAGGATTGATCGGCATGACGACCCGCGATGAGGATTCGCTAGAGAATCTGTTTGCATCTGGGTCGAAAAGCCCGATTCTGTTTTTCACAGACAAGGGCAAGGTGTACGTTCTCAAAACATATCGCATCCCCGAAGCGGGACGCACCTCGCGCGGCACATCTGTCATGAATCTGCTGCCGCTTGAGCAAAATGAGAAGGTCACAGCCAGTTTGCCCGTCACCAATTTCGATGATGCCGACTACCTGATTTTGGTCACAAAAAATGGGCGCATCAAGCGGATCGCGTTGAGTGCCTTTGCAAAAGTACGCTCAACGGGCATTATCGCCATCAGCTTGGATGATGATGACGAGTTGCGCTGGGTCAAGATGACAACAGGCGAACAAGACGTCGTGTTGGTCAGCAAAAATGGGCAGGGCATCCGCTTTAGCGAGACTGACGTTCGGCCGATGGGACGCACCGCTGGCGGCGTCATGGCGATGAAATTGACCAAAAACGACCACCTAGCAGGTGCGGGTGTGTCTGACTCAGAAGACAACGATGTGCTAATTATTACGCGCTCAGGCTATGGTAAGCGCACCGCTATCACCGATTTCCGTCGCCAAAACCGCTATGGTTCAGGCGTACGGGCGATGGTCTTCAAAAATAAAGGGGACGAGATTATCGGCGGGCGCGTTGTCACCCAAGATGATGAGCTAACCTGTATTTCCGACAACGGCATCATTTTACGCATCGCGGCCGATTCGATTTCGCGTCAAGGGCGCAGCACACAGGGCGTGCGCGTCATGGACATTCGTGATGATGATTCAGTTGCATCAATTGCGGTCATCAGTGAAGGCAAGTTTACGGGCAATGATAGTAGTGAGTCGGCCGAAACAGAAGCCGAAGCCGAAACAGAAACGGAAGCCGCACCAGACCCAACAGAAGCCGCACCAGAGGCAGCACCAGAGTCAGCCGTTCCAGCAGTTGCAGCCGTTCTAGAAGCAAGCTAATGGGTTCACAATTCCGCAAACAGTTTCTTGTTCAAATGCACCTGACACGTGCTGAGTTGCTACACGCAATGATTGGCATGAGTGCCGAGCAGCTTGAGCAGGCGATTTGGGATGATTATTCGACCCGTCGCCTGCTGCCCCACATCGCACGCTGGGAAGCATTTGAGGCAGATCAGCTGCGTTTGATGATTGATGGGAAGCTTGATCAAATTTCGGCCACGTCTGTTGATGAGATGAACGCGGCGTGGCACAGGAATTCGGCCGAAATCACCATCGACGGCGGCATCGCCATGCTGCAAAAAGAGCGCAACGGCCTCCTCAACGTGATCGCCAATGCACCCGATCAGTTGCTCAAGTCAACCATAAAAATTGGGGAGCGCGAGAACACCGTCATGCAGGCGATCACGAATAGCGTGGATCATGATGATGACCATGCGCGTGACATTCAAGCGTGGCGCAAAGCCAATGACGCCGAAACAATCACCGAAGGGCCGCGCTCAATTTTGGTTGCCTATCTACGCGCAACACGCAACGCATTACGCGCCGTGTTCGATTTGATTGAGGGCAGCGACATCACGATTGATGAATGGACGCCTAAGGACATTTTGGCCCACATCGCAGGTTGGGAGCCACTTGTGCTGCGCAGCTTGCAGGAAAATCACGCGCACGACATTGCGGATATAGACCCAATCAATCACCGTTTAACGGGTGAGGCTGCGGATAAATCTTTCGATGAGGTGTGGGAAGCGTATGCAAACGGCCGAAAAGCGGTGATTAACTTTGTGGAAAGAATGTCGGCCGCAGAATTGGCCCAACCATTTGAGAGTGCAGACAGTTGGCACAACTCACCCTACAAATGGGTTCGCATTTTCCCACAGCATGACATTGACCATGCGCGTGAGCTTTATACAGCGTGGCTGATGAAAACGCGGGTGAAGAAGGCCAGGAAATAAAAGGTGCAAGCGCCGCCCAGAAAATAAGGCTCTTTGGGATCTTACGCAGTTGAAGCACCCCCACCTAACCTCCCCCAGAGGGGGAGGGATCTGATTTCCCTCCCTTTGGGAGGGATTAAGGGAGGGTGCTGAATTCCCAAAGCGGCGTTGTAGCTAACTTGCTAGATTTTGTGAATGAGGGAAGTCATCGTGCTGGGTTCGATTTCGGCCGAAAATCCCCCCTCAATCCCTTTTACAATCACACTCACCGCATCATGGCTGTGCAGCGACTCTTGGTGACTTGCCACAACCTTGAAATCCTTGATGCGTTCGTCTCGATGCAAACCACGATAGAGTAAACGCACCGCATCCTCAACAAATTTCAGATTAGCCGCATTAAGTTCCGCAAACGCCTGCTCATCCTCACGCTTGACCATAACCTGCGTCTCGGTTTGCAGTGCCTCTAGGCAAATGTCGCGCAAATCCTCAATCCAGACAAACCCTTGTGTTTCAATGCTGATACGTGCCACAGAACGCTGGCTGTGTGGGGTTGCCGCCACGTTGCGCGTTTCGATCGCGTGCTGCGACAGTTCATAGCTACAGGGGCAGGCTGACGAATAGACGAAATCAAAATGAATATAACGACGAACACGCCCCGTTTTATCCATCCGTGACTCAAACGACACATCATAATATTGATAGCCAAACAACCCTGAACGCAATGACTCGTTCAAAATCGGATAGCTAAAGCGCATGATAATCCGCGCCTCCATGCCGCCAATCTTTTTGTTGTAGTCGCGCAAAACGGTGTCAAGATGATCGAGTGAGAAGGTCGTGTTCTGATGTTCGTAGAAGGTGCGAATGATGCGCGACATGTTGATGCCTTTCGCATGCGCCGCCAGCGAGACTGTTCCCGTCACCGATGTTTCTAGCGCAATTGTGCCGCCGTCCCGTTTGCGATACTCAATTGGCAAGCGGAAATTGTGAATTCCAACCTGTTGAATCGCAACGGGCTCGCCCTGAATCAGCGAGGAGGGGCCGTTTTGTAAATCGGGCAGACTCTCTTTGTACTCAGGCGTGACAACAAATTGATCGTCATAGTGACGCTCTGGGCCTAAAAACGCAGGCTCCACGACTGGTATGATAACCGTTCCATTTAGCGAATCTTGATTCAGATGCGTTTCGTTGTTACTTTCATAAACTGCGTTTGTTTTCATAGTAAGTATCCCTTCACCCAATATCGGATGCGTACAGAGTCGATAGATAAAAGTCTGTGCAAAATCCGTACAGACACCCTAGCATTTTAGTTGATTTTTATCAGATAATGACAAACAATCAGCATAAAATCTCATTAGATTATTGATTTTCTCAAAAGCAGCGAGCTGTTTTTCAATCTTTTTCAGTGAACTTTCGTGCCGTCAATGGCTGGTAACGTGGATTGCTGTGCAATTGATGTGCAACGCGCTCGCCATGCCCTGTTAGCAGGTAAGTTGCAGATGGGAATTTGTGATTTGTTTCAATTAGCCGCTTTCGGCGCATACTGTTGACAACATCTAGCTTTATTCGCTGTTTTTCACCAGATAGCGCGTGCAGTTCATAATGTTTACTGCCTTCGAGGTCCCGATGAGAACGCAAGGAGCAGCCATCAAGCAAGGCAACAAGCACATTAATTTGTGCGGTTGGAACCCATTGTCCATTTGTCCAGATGCCTCGCCGTGCGAAAAACTGTTTCATAGCTGATTTATTAGACACTTTGGTCTGAGAGAGTTTTACGTGATCTCATGCAGTTTTTGCAATTGATCTCGGCCGAAAACTTCACTCTACGCAACAAGCACCATAGTTTATCGTCCATGTTTTGTCAACATATTGATTTGGTTTGTCAGTTTATGCCCAAAATAGCCAGATCAGTCTGGATAGTTTGCCCATAGTGGACAGATCGGAACGCTGTTAAACTGCCATTAACTATATCGAACTTTACGAAGTGAGAGACGGCGTCCAACAAACCATTATGGGCGCGTCTCTTGCTTTTTTGATCCAAGGAGTAAGGACCATTCAGCAGGCAAAAAAGTGGAAAGGGACTGCACCTTCTACTTGCTTTCACGATCTACACAGCACTGTTGATATTTAAGCCTTGTTCCCGAGGGCATTCTATGAGTGACCTTTCCTCCACACAACTTACTACATCATCTGTCGTTGTCCGTTCACGCCAGCTCTCTGGCGACACCCCACACTTATTTATCACGGCGGCCAAACAGCTAGGCATTGAGCAGCTTCAGGGCTGCATCGAACAAAAGCTGTACTTTTTGCACGGCAACCTTGCAACAAGCGAGCTATCACGTCTGACACAGCAACTTTTAGCCGATCCAGTAACAGAAACTGCCGACTTATCAGGCGCAACGCCTGAGGAGACATTTGTTGATGTGACTTGGCTGGCGGGTGTGACTGACCCTTCGGCCGAAAATCTCGTCAAGGCAGCCCACACACTCGGCTACACAGCACTTGAACAAGCGATGAGCGGCACACGCTTTATTCTATCGGGCGCGTTAAGCTCGGCCGATGTAGAAAAATTAGCGTCAACCCTGCTTTGCAATCCAGTTGTTCAACAATATAGCGTTGATCGGCCGATTCGGCCGACCTTCATCAGCAACCAGCCACCTAATAATCAGGTCGACATCATTCCCCTGCTGGACGCAAATAATGACGCGCTGCTAGCCATCAGCAAGGAACGCCGCCTCTCGCTCGACCTCGCTGAAATGCAGGCTATTCAAGCGTACTTCAAGAAAGCACAGCGCGAACCAAACGAGATCGAGTTGGAAACGCTGGCGCAAACGTGGAGCGAACATTGTGTTCACAAAACGTTCCGCGCCCACATCAACTTTGACGGGCCAGACGGGCGCAAACAGGTTAAGGGGATTCTCAACACCCACATCCGCGCCGCCACCGATGCGATCAACAAGCCTTGGGTGCAATCTGCCTTTGTCGACAACGCAGGTATTGTCACGTTTGACGACAACTTTGACCTCGCGTTCAAAGTCGAAACGCACAACCATCCCTCTGCGCTGGAGCCATTTGGTGGCGCAAACACAGGCGTCGGCGGCTGTA
Organism: Promineifilaceae bacterium (SeqCode); assembly: GCA_049614105.1. Classification (GTDB taxonomy): domain Bacteria; phylum Chloroflexota; class Anaerolineae; order Promineifilales; family Promineifilaceae; genus CALECP01. The sequence goes on along the minus strand of JBMZDF010000045.1, from coordinate 15,139 downwards.
TCCGCGACGTGATCGGCGTCAGTGCGCGTCCCATCGCCAACACCGATATTTTGTGCTTTGGCCTGCCCGATGCGGACAGCGACTCGCTGCCTGAAGGGGTGTTGCATCCCAGCCGCATCGCGGATGGCGTCATTGCGGGTGTCGAAGATTATGGCAACAAAATGGGCATTCCGACAGTGAACGGATCGATTGTTTACGATCCGGGCTACACGGCGAATCCGCTTGTGTATGTTGGCTGTCTGGGCATTTTGCCGCATGGTTCGCACCCGACAGAAATTCGGCCGAATGACCTCATTGTCGCCCTCGGCGGACGCACAGGACGGGACGGGCTGCGCGGTGCGACCTTCTCCAGCATGGAGATGGATGTCAACACAAGCGAAATTGCCGGCACAGCGGTACAGATCGGTCATCCGATTCAAGAAAAGCAGGTGCTTGAGGTCATTCTCCGCACCCGCGATGAGAAACTTTACACGGCAATCACCGACTGTGGCGCGGGCGGCTTCTCATCGGCCGTTGGTGAGATGGGCGAGAAAATTGGCGCAACGGTTCAGTTGGCTTCTGCTCCACTCAAGTATGCAGGATTGCGCCCTTGGGAAATTTGGCTCAGCGAGGCACAAGAGCGCATTGTCATCGCCGTTCCCGAAGAAAACTGGCCGCGTGTACAGGAAATTGCGATTGGGCAGGATGTTGAGGCGTTTGTTCTCGGCCGATTTGAGCCAACGGGCCATCTGAAAATTTATAATGAAGATGAGCTAGTCGGCGATCTCGCCATGTCCTTCCTGCATGATGGCATTCCGTTACGTCATTTAGACGCCGTTTGGAAAGCACCCGCTGGCGCAGAGGAAGCGGTTGATCGCAGCATTGACCCCGAAAAGGCGCTGTTTGACCTACTGGCACATCCCAACATTCGCAGCAAGGAATCAATTGTGCGCCGCTATGACCACGAGGTACAGGGCGCGACGGCGGTTAAGCCGTTTGTCGGCGTTGCCAATCATGGGCCAAGCGATGCCGCCGTCCTCGTTCCGCAAGATACGGTGGCAGTAAACGTCAATGCTCAGGCAGCCGTTGCGCTAGGCAACGGGATTTGCCCCGAAATTGGCAAAGTAGACCCCTACAGCATGGCGTGGGCGGCGATTGATGAAGCGGTGCGCAACATTGTTGCAGTGGGTGCTGACCCTGACCGCACGGCGATTCTCGACAACTTCTGCTGGGGCAACCCCAATTTGCCCGATCGCTTGGGGGCGCTTGTACGCTGCACCGAGGGTTGTTACGATGCAGCGGTTGCTTACGGCACGCCATTTATCAGCGGAAAAGATAGCCTCAACAACGAATACACGGGTGCTGACGGGAAAAAACACGCCATCCCCAGCACGCTCCTCATCTCGGCAATGGGCCATGTGCCAGAGGTCAGCCGCGCCGTTACGATGGATTTGAAAATGGCGGGCAACCAACTTTATATGGTTGGCAACACGCACGACGAGTTGGGCGGCAGTCACCTGCATTTACTCAATCATGTCGCAGGCGGCACAGCGCCACAGCCCAAAACGGAAGCGTTAGAAACGTTCCGCCAAATGCATCAGGCGATTCAAATGGGCTTGGTGCAAGCTTGTCATGATTGTTCAGAGGGTGGCTTGGCGGTTGCTTCGGCCGAAATGAGCATCGCAGGGCGACTTGGCCTCAACATCAACCTCTCACGACTCCCAAACACAAACGAGCTAGACGACATTAGCCTGCTCTACAGCGAATCACTCAGCCGCTTTTTGGTCGAGGTTCGGTCTGAGGATGCGGCCGATTTTGAAATGCTGCTGGGCGATGTGCCGCATCGCATCATCGGACAGGTCACCAATGAGTCAGTGCTGCGTGTGCAGTCGCAATCTGGCGCAACGCTGATTGAGACATCAATTGCACAGCTTGAAACCGCGTGGCGCAGTGAGGTGGCGGTGGCGCACAGTGTGGGAGTTGAAGAAGGTGTTTCGGCCGAATTCAACATCCAAAAACGTGGCGACGGCAGCAAAAAAGTAATCATTCTGCACGCCAACGGCACAAATCGCGATCACGATGTCAGCCTCGCCTGTGAGCTAGCGGGCGGCGCAACTGAAATTGTCCACATCAATCAACTGCTCAACGGAGAGCGTCAGCTAGGCGACTATCACATGCTCGTCGTGCCGGGCGGCTTTTCGTATGGGGATGATTTGGGTGCGGGTGTGCTTTGGTCAACCTATTTACAGCATCGGCTTGGGGATGATTTACAAACGTTTGTGGCAAGCGGTCGCCCCGTGTTGGGCATCTGCAACGGCTTCCAAACGCTGGTTAAGGCAGGGCTGCTCTCTGGCGAAATCGACCCCGCGACGCGCTCAACAACGCTGACTTACAACGCTGGCAACCAATTCGAGTGCCGCTGGGTTTATCTGGAGCCAAACGCAAACAGCAACAGCCTGTTTTTGCAAGGGCTAACCGAACCGATCTACTGTCCTGTGGCGCACGGCGAGGGGCGTTTTGCGGTTCGTGACGACGCGACATTAGCCAACCTGCGCGACCAAAATCTGATCGCGCTGAGCTATCAGCAACCAGACACCAACTCGCCAAGCTATCCATTTAACCCCAATGGCTCAATTCTGGACATTGCGGGTATCTCGAACGCAGCGGGCAACGTGCTGGGGTTGATGCCACATCCTGAAAACCATATTTTCCCGTGGCAGCATCCACGTTGGCGTCGTGGGGAGTCTGGGCTGCTAGGTTTGCGTTTGTTTGAGAACGGCTTGCGACATGCATAACTTGTCCTCACCTTGTTCCACCGTGGTGCGTGGGAACGAGTGAGTTTGAATATGATCTCATTAGAAGAACTAACAACGGCGGCGGATAACTGTTTGGTTTCGGCCGAAATCCCCACCCTCGGCACAAAAATCACGGGCAAAGTCCGCGACATCTACCCGCGTAAAAACAAGCGCATCCTGATCACCAGCGACCGCGTCAGCGCCTTTGACAGCGTGCTGGGCGTGATCCCGTTTAAGGGGCAGGTGCTCAATCAGCTTAGCGCGTGGTGGTTTGAACAAACGCGCGACATCGTTGCCAATCACGTGCTAGACATCCCCGATCCAAACGTGTGCATCGCTCGCGAAGCACAAACGCTGCCTGTTGAGGTGGTCGTGCGTGGCTACATCACAGGTGTGACAACCACCTCGCTTTGGTATCTGTACGAACAGGGCGACCGTGAACCATATGGTGTGCCGCTGCCCGATGGGATGCAAAAAAACGATCCGCTACCACAGCCCATCATCACCCCGACAACCAAAGCGGAGAACGGCGCACATGATGAAGTCATCACCAGCGCATGGATTCTGCAATCGGGCTTGATTGAGCCTGAGCTGTGGCGCGAGATCGAAACGACGGCGCTGGCGCTGTTTGCACATGGGCAAGCGTTGGCCGCAGCGGGCGACATGATTTTGGTCGACACAAAATATGAGTTTGGGCTGGTCGATGGGCAACTAACGCTAATTGATGAAGTCCATACGCCTGACTCAAGCCGCTACTGGGATGCCAGCGCCTACGCGAAAGGTGACATCATCAACCTGAGCAAAGAGTTCATGCGCGAATGGTATGCCGCCCAAGGGTATCGGGGCGAAGGCACACCGCCGCAGATGCCAACCAAGTTTCGTGCGCAAATTGCAGAACGCTACATTTCTGTTTATGAGCGGCTGACGGGGAAGGTGTTTGTGCCGGGTGAGTTGCCAGCTATTGAGCGGATCGCGCGGAATTTAGGGAAAGAAAAGCAATAACGGCTCTGGGAGATCAAGGGACACCCTCCCTTAGTCCCTCCCGAAGGGAGGGAAATCAGATCCCTCCCCCTTCGGGGGAGGCTAGGTGGGGGAGCTGTCAACCTCTCAAGATCCCAAAGAGTCATCAATAATTGATAATTATTTGGCTGTTCTCGGAATCGACATGAGCAATACAGATCAACAACCATTAGTTGGCGTCATTATGGGTAGTACTTCCGATTGGGAGACGATGCGACACGCACATGAGACGTTGACAGCGTTTGGCGTGCCGCATGAGTGTGAGGTGGTGTCGGCACATCGGACGCCAGACAAGATGACTGAATATGCCGCTTCGGCCGAAAATCGCGGCATCGAAGTGATCATCGCAGGAGCCGGCGGCGCAGCCCATTTGCCAGGCATGACGGCAGGGCATACGCTGCTGCCCGTTTTGGGCGTCCCTGTGCAAAGTCGCGCACTCAACGGCATGGACTCGCTACTATCAATTGTGCAAATGCCTGGCGGCGTACCAGTTGGCACATTGTCGATTGGCAAATCGGGCGCAAAAAATGCGGCACTGCTGGCGATCTCAATTTTGGGCAACAAATATCCTGAGTATCGGGCCAAACTAGCAGACTTTCGCAAGGCGCAGACTGAAAAAGTGTTGCAAGACGTGCTACCGATCGAAAAATAAGTATTCCGTGTTTAGCTGTCAGTGAAACAACGCAATACCCATCTACAAACATGAACACAATCTACACACCACTTCTTCCCCCCGCCACAATTGGCATTCTGGGCAGCGGGCAACTGGGTCGCATGTTGGCAATCGTTGCACGGCAGATGGGGTATCGGGTGCATGTTTTTTCGCCAGCGGCCGACACCCCCACAGGACAGGTTGC
>JBMZDF010000045.1:0-10478 GCA_049614105.1 Promineifilaceae bacterium (SeqCode) | reverse complement strand
AAAGAGATTTGTGCCGCCTATGACGATTTAGACGCCGTGCGGCAGTTTGCCGAGGGGGTTGATGTGGTCACCTACGAGTTTGAAAACGTGCCAAGCGCGACAGCCGCGATTTGTGCAGAGGTTTCCACATTGTGGCCTGATGCCAATGCGCTACACGTCGCGCAGAACCGACTGCGTGAAAAGGCGTTTTTCACAGAAGCAGGGCTGCGGGTTGTGCCACATTTTCCTGTGCGCCGTCTGGAGGATGTGTATCATGGATTGGTGCAGCTTGGGGATGGTTGTGTGCTGAAATCGGCCGAATTGGGCTACGATGGCAAAGGCCAAGTCAACCTCCAATCAAGCTCCGACGCCGCAACCGCGTGGGAAGCCATCGGGCAGGTTCCCGCCGTTTTAGAAAAATTTATAGACCTCGATTATGAAATCTCGGTTGTGGCAGCACGTGGTCAAGACGGCAGCTTTGTCCACTATGGCGCAATCCGCAACGCGCATCAAAATCACATCCTGCACACATCGGTTGCGCCAGCCGACGTGCCGCCAGCGGTGGCGGATGCGGCGGTTGTCATGACGCACACGGTGGCGGACAAGCTGAACTATGTCGGCACGCTCTGCGTTGAGTTCTTTGTCACCAAAACAGGCACGCTATTTGCAAATGAGATGGCACCCCGTCCGCATAATTCAGGGCATTTGACGGTTGATGCCTGCCAAGCAAGTCAATTTGAGCAGCAGCTACGTGCCGTTTGTGGGCTTGCGCTTGGTTCGGCCGATTATTTGCGCCCTGCAACGATGATTAATCTTTTAGGCGACCTCTGGCAAAACGGAACGCCCGACTGGGCAACCCTTTGCCAAACACCCCACTTATCCCTACATCTTTATGGCAAACAGGCCGCTCGCGTCGGGCGCAAAATGGGACATTTCACCGTTTTGGCCGACACATCGGCCGAAGCCGCACAGGCGGCACAAGCCGCGTTTGAGACTTTCAGAAGGAAGCAGGTGGCTAGTGGTTAGCGACGAGTGAGGAGGACGCCTAGCGTAAACAAACTCTTGACTCGCAGCTAGCAACCAGCGACTCGCAACGCAACTATGCAAACCGCACCCATCACATTTTATGACGACTCGCCGCACGACGAATGTGGCGTCTTTGGCGTATATGCCCCAGGCAGCGAGGTGGCTCGTTTAGCCTACTTCAGCCTCTATGCGCTGCAACATCGCGGACAGGAAAGTGCTGGCATCATCAGCAGCGACGGCATCAGCACCTACAACCATCGCGGGCAAGGGCTAGTCGCGCAGGTTTTCACCGAAGACAACATGCGCCCGCTCGTTGGGCATATGGCGGTCGGCCACGTGCGCTACTCAACCACAGGCGGCAACCATATTGGCAATGTCCAGCCGTATTTGATCGAAACAATTTATGGGCCGCTCAGCGTCGGCCACAATGGCAACCTGACCAATGCGGTCAACCTGCGCTACAAATTGCTGGAGCGCGGCGTTGGCATGTCCTCAACCAGCGACACCGAGGTGATCACTCAATGGCTGGCCGCTCCTGCGACCACTTGGAAACCTTATTTGCCCGATGATTTTGTCTATGACAAGTCGAATCGTTTTATCACGCGCATGAAAGCATTTATGCACATCGCAGAAGGCGCATATTCGCTGACGGTGATGACGCGCGACGCCGTGTATGCGGTGCGCGATCCCAACGGGCTGCGTCCCTTGTGCATTGGCAAACTTGAAAACGGCTATGTGTTTGCCTCTGAAACCTGTGCGCTGCTGACAATTGGCGCGGAATTTGTGCGCGAGGTGCATCCGGGCGAGATTGTTCGTATCGATGCAAACGGGCTTTATTCTGAGCAGGTCATGCAACCGACCCGACGCGCTTTGTGCGTGTTTGAGTATGTTTATTTTGCGCGGCCTGATTCTAATTTTGAAGGGCAAAGTATTCACGGCGTGCGTCAGCGAATGGGACATCAATTGGCGAAAGAAGCGCCCGTTGCGGCCGATGCTGTGATCGCCGTGCCAGATTCCGCGACGCCAGCGGCAATCGGGCTGGCGCAGGCGTTGGACATTCCGTTTACAGAGGGGCTGACAAAAAATCGTTATATCGGCCGAACCTTCATCCAACCAAGTGACGAACTGCGCAAAGAGCGCGTCAAGCTCAAATACAACGTGCTTGACCACAATCTGCGCGGCAAACGGATCATTTTAGTTGATGATTCAATTGTGCGTGGCAACACAGTTGGCCCGATTGTCAACTTGCTGCGGCAGGCGGGTGCGGCCGAAGTTCACGTGCGCGTCTCCTCGCCGCCCGTGCGTCACCCCTGTTTCATGGGGGTCGACATGGCAACCTACAAACAACTCATCGCACATCACATGGATATTGAAGCGATTCGTCAGCATATTGGTGCAGACTCGCTGCACTATTTGTCGCTGCCTGGCCTGATGGAAGTGGTGCAATCGCAAATTGCGCAGGAACATGGGCATTGTAACGCCTGTTTCTCTGGCGAGTATCCGCTCAACGTGCCTGCGTGGCTGTTTGAAGAAGATCGGGAAAAGTTGATTTTTGAGGGCGTGTTGCATTGAAAAAAGATGCACCACAAGACTTAGAGGGCATAAAAAGAGAGTACATCACTTGTACTCTCTTTGGAGTTGATTAATGGCACAGCATAAAGTTCTAGTTGTGGGTTCAGGCGGACGTGAGCATACGCTGGCGTGGAAGTTGGTCCAGTCGGCACAGGTTGCGCATGTGTTTGTTGCGCCGGGAAATGGCGGCACGGCATCGATGGCAAACGTGAGCAACGTGCCAATTGGCGTGGGTGACTTAGAAAAGCTGGCTACTTTTGCAGCGCAGAACGCAATCAGTTTGACCATCGTGGGGCCAGAAGCCCCGCTGGCGGCTGGCATTGTTGATCTGTTTCAGGCGCGTGGGCTGCGGATTTATGGGCCAACGCAGGCGGCGGCGCAGCTTGAATCATCAAAAGCGTATGCGAAAGCGTTTATGCAGGACGTTGGCATTCCGACGGCGGCAGCGGGAACGTTTTCTGAGTTTGAGGCGGCAAAGGCGTATTTGGATGCGACTTTTTCGGCCGAATCTCCCATCGTCATCAAAGCCAGCGGACTCGCCGCTGGCAAAGGGGTCATCATGTGCGCCAATCGCGTTGAGGCCGAACAGGCGCTGCAAGACATGATGCTCGATGCGCAATTTGGCACAGCAGGCAGCACCGTGGTCATCGAACAATGTTTGTTTGGGCCAGAGGTCAGCGTGATTGGGCTTAGCGACGGCAAAACGATTGTACCGCTGATCGCCTCACGCGATCACAAACGCGCCTACGACAACGACGAAGGCCCGAACACAGGCGGCATGGGCGCATTTGCCCCACCGCCCGACCTGTCCCAAGAATCATTTGATGACATTGTGCAGTCCGTTCTGCAAAAAGCGGTGGACGGCATGGCGGCACGCGGCATTCCCTACGTTGGCACGCTCTACGCGGGCATGATGCTAACGGCCGATGGTGCGTTTGCGCTGGAATTTAACTGTCGCTTTGGCGATCCTGAAACGCAGGTCATTTTGCCCATGCTCAAAAACGATCTGTTTGACCTGTTTTGGGCTGGCACAGAACAGCGGCTTGACCAGATAACGGTTGAAATGCACGAAGGTGCTTGTGCCGCAGTTGTGATGGCTGCGCCGGGGTATCCGAATTCGTATCCAAAAGGGCTATTGATCGAGGGTGTCGATACGGTGAACGATGGGGCAGAGGTGTTTCATGCTGGGACGGTTGTTTCGGCCGAAAACACCCTCCACACCAGCGGCGGTCGCGTCCTCGCGGTCAGCGCACGCGGCGCTAATCTAGACAGCGCCCTCGCTCGCGCCTATGCAGGCGTCGCCAGCATTCAGTTTGAAAACGCACACTATCGGCGTGATATTGGGCGGCGTGGCGCAGAGACGAAGTAGCAGAGCAATCTGCAACCTCGCACCCTCGCGACTCCGCAACTTTGCAACATGAAAAAACAAGACGCATACGCCGCAGCAGGCGTGAACATTGAGGCAGGAAAACAAGCGGTTGCGCTGATGAAACAGGCGGTTGCGGCAACGTACAACGAGAACGTGCTGTCTGATTCGAGTTCGTTTGGCGGGCAGTTTGCGCTGACGGGAATTTCGGCCGAATCACACCCCCTACTCGTCGCCAGCACCGACGGCGTCGGCACAAAAACAATGGTTGCCGCCGCGCTCAACCGCTGGGACACGGTCGGGCAGGATTTGGTCAACCACTGCATCAACGACATTTTAGTTCAGGGCGCACGCCCGCTGTTTTTCCTCGACTATGTGGCATCCTCGAAACTGGAACCGACCAAAATTGCAACGATTGTTGGCGGCATGGCGAAAGCGTGTCAGGCGGCGGGGGTCGTGTTGTTGGGTGGCGAAACGGCCGAAATGCCGGGCGTGTACCACGATGGCGCGGTTGACCTCGTTGGCACAATCGTTGGCATGGTTGATCGCAAAGAGCGGCTGGACGGCAGCACAATCGAGGCGGGCGACTGCGTGCTAGCGTTGCCCGCAACGGGGCCGCATACGAACGGCTACACGTTAGCGCGGCGCGTACTGGCTGAGTTTGATTGGGAAGCGCCACATGACGTGCTTGGCATGTCGATTGGGGATGCGCTGCTAGCGGTGCATCGTTGTTATTGGGATGAAGTACAGACGTTGAAACAGGCTGGCGTCGATATTCGCGGTTTGGCACACATCACGGGCGGTGGCGTCTACGATAATTTGCCCCGCATTTTGCCAGTGGGTCTGGGTGCAACAATTGAGCGCGGCAGTTGGCAGGAAACGCCGATTTTTGGCCTGCTGCAACGCACAGGCGCGATCAGCGATGTCGATATGTTCCATGCGTTCAATATGGGACTGGGCATGTTGGTTGTTGTGTCAGAGGCGCAGCGGGAACAGGCGTTGAACACCTTGTCTGAACTGCGTGCAGTGGGACAAATTGTGGTCGATGCGGATCAGCAGGTTGTTGTCCGATGAGTGAGGGGCGACGGAAAGCGCGGTTGGTGGTGTTGATTTCGGGATCGGGCAGTAATTTGCAGGTGTTGATTGATGCGGTTTCGGCCGAAACACTCCACGCCACCATCGAACTCGTCATTTCTAATCGGCGCGATGCCTACGGGCTGACCCGCGCCAAGCAAGCAAACATCCCTACATGCTATTTTCCGTTTGGCCCCTATCGTAAAACGGGCCAGACTCGCAATCAATACGATGCAGACCTCGCTCAGAAAATCGCGACGGTTCAACCCGACTTAATCGTACTGGCGGGCTGGATGCGGATTTTGACGTCCGATTTTCTAAACGTGTTTCCAAAGCGGGTCATCAACCTGCATCCTGCGCTGCCGGGTCAGTTTGACGGCACGCACGCGATTGAACGCGCCTATGCTGCTTATCAGGCAGGCGAAATCAGCCACAGCGGCTGCATGGTTCACCTTGCGATTCCAGCGGTTGATGCGGGGCCTGTGATTAAGCAGGCGATTGTGCCAATTTTTCCCAACGATTCGCTGGCAACATTTGCGGAGCGCATACATTCGGCCGAACACAAACTAATCCTCGCCGCCACACAAACGATGCTAAGCGAAACGTGGTGAGCCTTTTATACTTGGTGCTTAAGTGCGCCATGAAATCGCCCTCATTCTCTGCTATGATCCCTACATGGCTCGAAGCAATCGGTATTTTAAAGATTTAGACGAATATCATGGCTGTCATGATGAAGAAATGTTTAGTTTGGCCCCGTTGGGGGTTGGATTTTTACGACGCAAGCAGGATTTCACCACAGGGCAAACGCCGCAACGCTTTTTGATCAAGCTGGCAACGTTTTTGCTATCTCCCGTTTGCGCGGTGGGCAAGGCGATGGCCTGCCCGTTGTGTGGTGAGCATGTGACAACGCAGATTGATGGGAAGGAAGTTGTGCTGGGTTCGGCCGAAATTCGCATCCTCGGTGAGGAAAATATTTACGCAGCCCCCGACCTAATTCTGCATTTCATCACAGCCCACAAATACCGTCCGCCACAGAAATTTATCGACGTCGTGATGAAAGCGCCGGGTGTCAATTCGGCCGAACACCGAGCACTCGTCAAAGCGTTAGCTTGAAAAAAAGATGAATGACGAAAAAGAAGTCCACTTTTATTTCGTCATTCTCCATTCAACATTCTTCATTTCCCCTTCTCCCTTATGAATGACGTATGACAAATGACGTATGACGAAAAAGAAGTCCGCTTTTATTTCGTCATTCAACATTCAACATTCTTCATTTCCCTTTTCCTCCCATGTCTGATCTGCAACTCGAAACGCATCGTAAAAACGCAAAAACCTTCGACTTTGTGCCTGTCGTCAACGTTGACCTAGACGACAGCAAATGGAAGGCGAAGCATGACAGCATCAGCATTGAGGGAGATGAAACACGCTATCTGGCGCTGATGACGGAAATGCTGTCCTACAACCCAAAACGGATTGACAAACAATCGGGCAACCCCAACACCATCCCACAAAAGCATTATCGCGCCGTTGTGGGGCGTTATGCGAAGCAAGGGCTGCCTTGGTTGTCTAAAAATAAGCTGATTAGCGTTTATCACCAATTGGTTGCAAAAGGGTTGCTGGAGCACAACCCGATTGATTTGACGCGCATACAGAAAAAGCCAACTCGCAGCCAATCGGGTGTTGCCGTCGTAACCGTGCTAACAAAGCCGTTTCCTTGTCCTGGAAAATGTATCTTTTGCCCAACTGACGTGCGAATGCCCAAAAGTTATTTGCACGACGAGCCGGGGGCGCAGCGGGCGGAACGACACAATTTTGATCCCTTCGACCAAACGCGCTCGCGGATTGAGGCGCTGATCGGCAACGGACACCCAACAGATAAAATCGAGCTGCTGATTTTGGGCGGCACGTGGTCAAGCTATCGGCGTGACTATCAGGAATGGTTTATCAAGCGTTGTTTTGATGCGATGAATGCGCCAGATGATCCAGATTCGGCCGATTTGCCAGCCGCACAAACGCTCAACATCAACACACGCCACCGCAACGTGGGGCTTGTGGTCGAAACACGTCAAGACCATATCGACGCAGACGAACTACGCTGGCTGCGCTATTTAGGTGTTACCAAAGTTCAAGTTGGCATTCAAAGCATGGATGAACACGTGCTGGCTATCAACAAGCGCGGACATGATCCACAGGCGACGCGAGACGCCTTTCGTCTGCTGCGGCTCGGCGGTTTTAAGATCCATGGTCACTGGATGGCAAACTTGCTTGGCGCAACGCTTGAAAGCGATCTAGCCGACTATCGCAGTTTATGGTCTGACCCAGCGGTGCGCCCTGACGAACTCAAAATTTACCCTTGCATGTTGGTTCCCAACGCAGACCTGTATGCGTACTGGCAACGGGGCGAATATCAACCGTACACCGAAGAAGATCTCACCGAGCTATTGGTGGACTGCATGGTTGACACGCCGCGCTACGTGCGCCTGACCCGTGTGATTCGCGATATTCCCACAACCAACGTTGTTGCAGGCAACAAAAAAGCGAATCTGCGCCAAATCGCCAGCCGACGCATGAAAAAGCGCGAGCTTGACTGTCATGATATTCGCAGCCGTGAGATCCGCCGCCAAAATGTCACGTGGGACGATCTTGAACTACAGGATATTGAATATGATGCAGGCAGCACGATTGAGCACTTTTTAAGTTTTGAAACAAAAGACAATCGCCTAGCTGGCTTTTTACGCCTTTCGTTCCCCAAACCAGATCAAACGCTCCCGCTGCCAGAATTAGCCAACCACGCCATGATTCGCGAGGTGCATGTGTATGGCCCTGTGATGCAGTTGGGCGCAGGCAGCACAGGCGAAGCACAACACATGGGGATTGGATCGCGGTTGATTACCCATGCCAAATCAATGGCGCTGGCGGCTGGTTTTTCACATTTGGCCGTTATTAGCGCGATTGGGACGCAAGGCTACTATGCTAAACATGGGTTCACAGTCAACAACTTGTACATGGCGACGGCGCTGGTTGAGTAGGGATTGAGCAATCAAAACTATCTACATGGTACTAATGCCCCATTCCCTTGCAATCCATCTTACGGAATAATAAAAGTTATCGTTAGATAAAAAGCTTTTTTTTAGCGTTTCGCGTAATCTCAAAATCAATTGGACCTGTTTGCCTACCATCCCCTCTACCTTATGTTGGCAACGGATTGGACTTGTTGTTTTCTCCTTGTAGGGAAGATTGACAGCAACCAAAAGCATACACAGAGAAAGACATGCACAGCAAGAGTGTTGGAACTTCGGCCGAAAATAAAACCATATTGGTTGTAGATGATGAATCCTATGTGCGAGAAGCAGTATCAGATATTCTAGGCTTTGTAGGTTTAGATGTTATCGAAGCAAATAATGGCAAAGAAGCCGTTCATCATTACAAAACATACCCGAATGAAATATCTGCTGTTATCCTAGACATGCAAATGCCTGTCATGGACGGAACAGCAACCCTATATGCCCTACGCGCCCTTAACCCTCAAATCAAAATCATTATCTCATCAGGCTACACCCAATCCAAAATGATTAACCATTTTGTGAAACAAGGTTGGGCCAGATTTTTGCCGAAGCCATACGATGTCGCTACACTCATTCAGAAGGTTGAAACAACCCTGCAAACTGAAACCAGTGTCGCGTCTATGATGCCTATCATCTAGCCGCTTACACCTCAAAAGGTGGTTCGAGAATTGAATAGACAGCCGAAAATCGCACATGTATGGCTTGCAAGGCTGTCTACTCAACAATTTTCATTCCTCAACGGCTATATGCTCGACTTATTCGTTTATACAATCAAATTAGAAGGGAACGACATGGCGGCGCTTGCACTGCTGCCACCAGACATTGTTCAACAATACGGCCTACCGACTGAAGCCGTTATCGGGGAAGTTGACCCACGTCACCCAGAAATGACGCCTGAGCATTTCACCCCCAACGAGAAGTTTATTGAACTGCTTAGCAATGTGATCCGCAGCCATGCGCCACAGCTAGACAGCGTTCATAAACAGGTTGCAAGAATTGAGAACGGCCCCGCATACATCGTTGATCGGCGAACGGCCAACAAAGGGGAACGCCCGCCTTACGAGGATGTGATCGGCTGGTTTGGCGTGCGTGATGGGGAACTCCAGTCAGACAGTTGGAACCCCAACCCAAACTACAAGCTGCTCACAAACGCTGGCCCCATTGAGCTTGAGCCAGACCTTGAGCAAAAGCTGGTCGATGCCGTCTGGGAGTCCCTAGAAACGCTTGATTAAACTGGCTATTTTGGATGGTGTGTTCGGCCGATGCTTTGTGGCTTATTGTGAATTTTGTTACAATCCTCGTTGCAAACTTGTTTAGCCTACGCGGGAAGAACCATGTCATATTCAAATATCCACGAACAAACAGCCCCACAAACACGCGATTGGCGTGCTTTAGCCAAAACAGCGAGCGTCCTTTTCAAAGCCCGCGTTGTCTTTTTACTCTTGGTTTCTTCCGTAGCGGGCGCGTTTTTAGCGGCTGGTGGGTGGCCAGGGTTTGCACCTCTGATTGCCGTAATCATTGCGGGCGGCTCGGCCGCAGGCGGTGCGTCCGCCCTCAACCAGTATATTGAACGCGACAAAGATAAAAAGATGTCCCGCACGCGCCAGCGTCCGTTGGCAACAGGCGAAATCATTGATCAAGATTGGGTCCCTGTACTGGGCGTCAACATGATTGTGCTGCCGTCCATTTTTGTCGCACCGTTTAATCCAGCACTCGCCTTTTTCCTCCTGCTAGGCGCATTTATCTATGTTGTGGTCTACACACTGTGGTTAAAGCCCCGCACGCTGCTCAATATCGTTATTGGTGGTCTTGCAGGCAGCGCAGCGGTGTTGAGTGGTGCAGCAGCGGCTGGCAACTGGACAAGTCCTGGCGTGCTGGTGCTCTCCCTGATTTTGTTTCTGTGGACGCCTTCACATTTCTGGGCGCTGGCGATTCTCTACCGTGACGACTACAAAAAGGCGAACATTCCGATGTTGCCAACGCTGATGTCAGAGCGCAACGCTTCATGGTGGGTCATGTCTCACACGTTGCCAACCGCTATCGGGGCGATTTTGCTTGGGGTTGTGCCAGAACTAGGCTGGCTTTATTTTGTGGTTGTGGTGCTGTTTTCGGCCGATATGGTGCGTCGTAACATCACGCTCATCAGAAAACCAACGCTCAAAAATGCCCGTCGCTTTTTTATTAGCTCCAACGTCTACCTGCTTGTTGTGCTGCTGGGCATCTGCATTGATTCCGTCATTATGTCCTTTCTCAGCTAATAATTCCCACCGTTAAATTTTTCAACCGCATAAAAAAGCCCGTAAATCGGGCTTTTCACCTCTGGAAAATGAGTTTAGTGTGAGCCATAGCACTTGATTGCTATTTTCTATTTGTCTGAGTATACAGTTTTCTTGCGA
>JBMZDF010000044.1:0-20843 GCA_049614105.1 Promineifilaceae bacterium (SeqCode) | reverse complement strand
AGTTATAGACAATGTTTAACCCAAGCCCCGAGCCTCCTTGGCCTAAGCGAGTCGTAAAGAAGGGGTCAAAGATTCGTGTGCGCGTCGCCTCATCCATGCCGCTACCATTATCCGACACTTCGAGCAGAACATATTCTCCTGGGGTCAGACTGTCTTTAGCCTGTTTCCAAGTGGCTAATGTTTGGGCGTCAAGCGTCAATTCTTCGGTTTTAATCTGAATTGTGCCGCCGTTTGGCATTGCCTCCCCTGCGTTGATAATCAGGTTCATCACAACCTGCTGAATTTGTCCTATGTCCCCCATGATGGTTGGCAGGTTCGGCGCACAGTCCACACGCATTTCAATTCCAGCGGGCAGCGCGACATCGAGCAGTTGGATATTGTCATCAAGTACCTGCTGAATTGACATCGGGTTCATGTCAATTTGCCCACGTCCCGCATAGGCCAGCAGTTGTTTAGTCAGCAAAGCCGCTTTGTTAGCCGCCTTAATCACTTTTTGAACGTTGCTTTCAACCGATTTGTGGCGACGAGCGCGTTCGAGCGCCAGCGAGCTTTGTCCCAGAATTGAGACGAGCAGATTGTTGAAGTCGTGCGCGATGCCGCCGGCTAGGATACCGATCCCTTCATGCTTTTGCGCCAGTTGGAACTGGTGCTGAACTTTGCGGCGCTCTGTAATGTCTTCGATACTGGCGACAAAATGAACGGGGGTTTGCTCAACATCCAGGATGAGCGCAACGCGCCAATAAGTTTGGCGTGTTTCTCCTGTATTTATGTTTAACGATTGTTCAAGGGGTTCGGTGAATTTATGCCCAAGCTGTAGCAGTTGGATGCGATCTGCAAAGGTGGCTTGATTTTCGGCCGAAATCAGATCCGTCACGCACATCCCCATAATTTTCGACTCAGTACAGCCAATCATGTCGCACAAAGCTTCATTGACACGCAACATCTGCCCATCAAGCTCAAATGTCAAAATACCAATCGGCGCATTGTCCAGCGTCATGTTCAGTTCAACCTGACTTTGTCGCAACGCATCGGCCGTCCGCGTCCGCACACGAATTTCGCCGCTCAGCGTTTTGTTCATGCGGGTCAACTTCTCTAACAATTCTTCCATTGAACGCGCCCCCACGTACAATAAATAGGTGATGATTACAAAATAGACAACATAAGTTAATCCCAAACTAAACGGACGGCTCAACAGTATGCCCACAGAGAAAATGTGCATTTCGTTCATCGCACTTGCCACAAGCGAAAAGCCTGCGGCAAAAAACCCTGTCCACAAAACGCCGTCCGAGCCTGCAATCAGGCTCGCCATAATCATCAGCGCGGGAAAAAATATATAAGGGTTAATCCCGTCATAGCTTTGGTTGAGGGTGGTTGCCGCCGCCGTGGCAACGCTGAGGCATAAAAACAGATAAGATGTGAAGCGCAAATAACCACGTTTCAGCAAAAGATGGATACCGAAGCAGATACTCAGAGCGATTGGACGCCTGAGCAGGACGGATATATCATTTTCAGCGACTGGGTAAGAAAAGATGATGCGAGTGCAAATATATAACGCGGCTAAACCAAGGGTGACATTGAACATGGCCGCTTGGCGGTTTCTTTGCAGGGATCCATAATCGGGGAGGATTGCCATTTGGCGTAACAATACAAGCATAAATTTGTGCCAAATCAGCGAGAAGGAAGCCATCCTAAGATGTAAACGATCCGATTCTTGTACAACTGTTGAAACAATTGCCGAGTAGGTTGGATCACAGTTACCTGTGGATAGCTCCAGCGTTCAGCGCTGCTTCCAATACAAGGCTAGTTCCTTTAGCTTTACGACAGCATCAGGTTAGCCTAACAACTACATCTACATAAGTTGTTAGTATAGTGACGATGGCTTTCGTTTAGCCTTAATCCTTTTCCTTTGGTTGCCACATGCCTCCCTCGCTGGGAAACTCGGTCAATAAATTGGCACGCTATAGGGCAGAGAGAACTAAATGAACTGGATCAGCTAATCTCAGAGGCGGAAATATCGGCTAGTTGGAAATAGTAGTTGGGATAGACGTTGATAATTGAGGTGTCTAAATATTGCGAAATCGGCCGATTGTACTGCTGGTTGTGATGAATATGCCCGTGAAGTAGGTAGCGTGGCCGAAAAAGCTTCATCAGGGTCAGAAAGCTTTTGAATCCCTGATGCGTCAGATCTGCCTTGTCGTGAATCCCAGACGGGGGAGAATGGGCAACCAGCATGTCGAGGTAGCGCCCGTGACGAATGCGGTTCATCAGCAGTTTGGGAAACAACTGCACAACGTTGCGCCACATTTCGCTTTGTGAATATTGTTGCGTCCGATTCGGCCGATAGCGCATCGACCCCTCAAGCCCTGCGATCAGCACCCCCTGCTCATTGACACAACGCCCGTGAATATTTGTGCCGCCGCGCACCCCTTTTAGCTCCCCACGTGTTGACGAATATTGACGTCCTGCATCGTGGTTGCCCAGCACATACACCATGGGTGTATTAAGTGCCGATACCAAAAAGTCTAAATAATAGTACGGGAGATCGCCACAGCCGATCAGGAGGTCTACATCGGGATAGCGCTGTTGGACATCAATCGAATGGTGTGATTCGAGGACTTTATCGCTGACGGCGAGGATGTTTAGCGGAGGCAAGGAAGGAGACTGCGCAAGCCGTTGCCGAGAGTGGGTCACGGTGTGGGCCAAGTTCGATTTGCGTTAGCAGCTAATTTGTCGAGGATAGCTTGTTCGAGGTCAATGTCACAAACGCTGGCGAGTTGCAACAGATACAGGGCGACGTCAGCAAGTTCGCCTGCTAATTCGGCCGAATCTGAACTCACCTCGCGCCATTGAAAATGCTCCAACACCTCTGCCGCCTCTAAATTCAGCGAAATGGCCAAGTTTTTAGGCGTCTGCTGCTTTGGCGAATCGGGTGCATACCACCCTTTGCTGTCAACAAATTGGTGCATGCGGTCGGTAAGTTCAGCAACGGTCATGATAGAAAAAAAAGGGAAATCAGGTTTTCAGGGTCTTAGGCAGAATGAATCGCTTGAAATTTCTGTCTGACCGCTTGAAAACCTGACACCCGACAATCTTTCTAGAGCTTGTCAGCTACAAATGCAGCCAAGTCAGCTAAACGGTTTGAATAGCCCCATTCGTTGTCGTACCAAGTGACAACTTTGACCATTCCGTCGCCCATGTCGGCGGTTGAGAGCGCATCAATGCTTGAAGAAGCGGCTGACCCGATGTAATCAGATGACACAAGTGGTTCTTCTGAGTACTCAAGCACCTTGCCCAACCAGTCGTTGCCTTCTGAGGCGGCTTTGAGTGCTGCGTTGACGTCTTCGGCCGAAGCTGATTTATCAAGCTGCACAACGATATCAACCACAGACCCCGTCACAACTGGCACGCGGAACGCCATCCCGTGCAGTTTGCCAGCCACATTTGGCCAAACAAGCTGGACAGCCTTTGCAGCGCCTGTTGTAGTTGGAATAATGTTGGCAAATGCGGTGCGCGAACGACGCAAATCTTTGGTCGCCGTGTCGAGAATCGCTTGGCCGTTGGTGACAGCGTGAATGGTTGACATAAACCCTTTCACAATCCCAAATTCGTTGTCCAGAACTTTGACAACGGGCGCTAAGCAGTTGGTGGTGCAGCTTGCGTTTGAAATGACGTGGTGATTTTCTGGGTCATATGATTCTTCGTTAACGCCCAAGCAGAAAGTTGCGTCAACTTCTTTGCCCGGTGCTGAGATGATGACCTTCTTTGCGCCGCCTTCAAGGTGCAAAGCCGCTTTGTCGCGTGCGCGGAAAATGCCAGTGCATTCCAAAACGATGTCAACGCCCAATTCACCCCAAGGCAAATCAGCGGGGTTGCGAACTGCATAGCTTTTTAGTTCTTCGCCGTCAATAAACAATTTGCCATTATCTGTTGTGACTTCGCCTGGGAAACGACCATAGGTTGAGTCGTAACGCAACAGATGTGCATTTGTGTCTACATTACCTAAATCATTGATTGCTTCAACGTCGAGGATACCTTTGTAGTTTTCGTAAATAACTTTGAATACTTGACGACCAATTCGGCCGAAACCATTAATGCCAATTTTAATTGCCATGTGAAGTCTCCTGATAGATGATCTGCTAAAAAGCTGCAAATCAGATATTAAAATGTGAATTTGTGAAGCGTGTTGGGAAATGCTCGTGGGATTGAGCGCCCATAGTATAACACGCTTTCATCTACAGTTTGATCTGATCAGATTAGTTCTGTAATAATTTTTGCGACCTTCGCGCTATCATGCCGCCACGGACGCGCACTATCGGCCAAATCGGCCAGAATCAAGAGAGCGTGTTCAATGTCATCTGCGGGCACAAACACTGTTTTGCCCATAATTTCTGGTGAGGGGTTATTTTCGGCCGAATGGGCAACCACATAATCGAGACAATTCTGCCCAACGTGCTGCTGAATCGCCGTCACATGGTCAGAGACGCTGAATCCGTCCGTTTCGCCTGGCTGCGTGGCAACGTTGCAAACATATATTTTCTTGGCGCGTGTATGCAGCAGTGCGCTGGCAATTTCAGGAACGAGTAAGTTGGGCAAAACGCTTGTGTACAGGCTGCCCGGTCCCATCACAACAAGCTCTGCCTGCAAAATGGCGCGTAACGCTGCGGGATACCCGCGCACTTGTTTGCCTTCAAGCGATACACGCCGAATGCGCCCACCCACTTTTGGAATGGCGGACTCACCCGCCACACGCTGCATTTGCCCATCTTTTTCTATTTCGGCAACGAGCGTGACCTGATTAATAGTTGACGGCATCACACGTCCGTCCATTGCTAGCACTTTGTTGACGTGCAGCAGCGCTTCGTCAAAACTGCCTGTGATGCCCGTCAGTGCGGCAATCAGCAGGTTGCCAAAGGCGTGTCCGCCGAGTTGTGAGGGGGTTTCGGCCGAAATACCTTCCCCAAACCGATACTGGATCAACTGGGTCATCAACCCTTCGTCTTTGGCAAGCGCCGCAATGTTATTTCGAAAATCGCCGGGGGGCAGCAGCCCATACTCGCGCCGCAATCGGCCGCTGCTGCCGCCATCATCCGCCACCGTCACGATTGCGGTGATGTTGCTTGTATGCGTTTTCAGTCCGCGTAGCAGGCTCGGCATCCCTGTCCCGCCGCCAATCGCCACGATTCGCGGCCCGCGTTCCTGCCGGTGAATCCGCACCAGTGACTCAGCAATATCTTCGTTTGGCTGCCGAAATGGTTCAACCAAACTACGCCCAAGCTTGATCACCGCCAAGATAAACAACCCTAGCCCGATCCCCAAAGTGAGTAAAATGATGGCGCGTGGGCCGTTGCGCAAATTTTCAAGCGCAAGACGTCTTAGGAATGCGCTGTAGATCCAACCCGCCTCATAAAGCCAGGTTAGAATGTTGACAACCCCCACACCAATTAGCGCGGCGGCAAGGCTCAACACAATAAGCCAGCGTTTAACACCTAACCCTACGGTTAGCCAAAGACGCCAGTTGATGCTGAATGGGTTTTTTGATTTGTAGTCCGACATAAAACAGCGGGGAGGATACGGCAAGAACTGAGTTTATGCTGATGGATTTCTCAACTATCAGGCTTTTCCTCAAATTTGTTAATCAAAATGGGGCCAAAGCTTTCAGCTTGTTCAACCGTTACAACACGCCGTTTGACCATTTCCAACAGGGCAAGCAGCGATACAGACAGCTCCACACGAGATGATTGTTCGCTAAGCAAGTCGTTAAACTGAATGCGTTTGCGTCGTCTTACAGAATCGCGCAGCTTTTTAATTTGCCCCTCAACCGTAATTTGGCGCGGGGCAGCAACGCTGACGCTGTCTTTACGATCAGCATAACGAACCAATACGGCAGCCATACGCTGCTGAATGCGTGTTAAGGGCACGTTACTCACGTCTAGTTTCGTTTCGACCTTGCGCGGCGGCACAACGCGCAAATAAGTATGCAGATTCGCCTCTTGCCGTTCGCTTAGAAACTCGGCAATTTGCTTAAAACGTTGATATTGTTTGAGCTGACGCACCAACGCTTCGGCCGGATCTTCTTCCTCTTCCTCACCCGCTAACACAACGGGCGGGGTCGGCAGCAACGCCCGACTCTTGATCACCATCAAACGCGCCCCAACCACAATAAAGTCGATTTTCTGCGCAATCTGACCCTCATCCAGCGCCTCAACCTGCTTGAGATATTGATCGGTAACATTTGCCAACGACAAAGCAGTCACATCTAACTCACTCCGCTCAATAAGATGCAGCAGCAAGTCAAGAGGCCCACTAAACGCCGGTATCGCAATTTCGTACTGTTGTTTTGCCATACTGTTGAACAGACTGTTTAGTCTACTCTCTCAATTGTTGAACAGACTGCCAGTCTGTTCTCTTAAAAAAGCGGGCTAGCAGCCCACTCAACATAATACTGTTGAACAGACTGTTTAGTCTGTTCTCTTAAAAGCGGACTAGCAGTCCGCTCAACATGTTATTCGATCGTTTCGCTCTTGACATAATCTTCTGGCTTGATCGAGATGACTTGGCTCACGCTGTCGCTGCCCATGCTGATACCGTAGATGGTGTTTGAGGCTTGGACTGTGCCGCGATTATGGGTGATGACGATGAATTGTGTATTGAGGCTTAACCCGCGCAGCGCATCGCGGAAACGGTTAATATTGGCCTCATCCAGCGCCGCATCCACTTCATCCATGACGCAAAACGGCGGTGGGGTTACTTTGAGCAGCGCAAAGATGAGTGCAGCGGCCGTTAAGGAGCGTTCACCACCTGAAAGCAGCCCTAGCCCTTGCGCTCGGCGGCGCGGTAACTGGGCGATGATGTCCACGCCTGAAAGGGTGAGATCGTCGGGGTTTGTGAGGTGCAGTTCGGCCGAACCACCACCAAACAACTGCGTAAACATATCCCCGAACACCCCATTGACCTGCCGAACCGTCTTAGAAAACTCCTGCGATGTCAGCGTATCCAGTTCGGTAATTACCTTGCGCAACTGCTTTTCGGTAATCACTAAATCTTCAATCTGATCGGTCAAAAACTGAAAACGCTCCTGCGCATCTTCATATTCTTGGGGCGCATCTGGGTTGATCGCGCCCATACGCTGAAGCTGCGCCCGTCGCTTCTGGATGCCAGCCTCAATGCCGTCTGGCAATGTCTCAACCGTTGGCAGCTTTTCGACCACCTCATTCATAGGAAGCGGTGTCTGCACGGTTTCGTCATCATCATGCGCTAGGTCAACAATGCCCAAATCTGACTTGATGCGCTCACGCAAATTGTCAATCTGATTTGTTTGGTGGCTCAATGCCAAACGCGCCTCAGTGTAAGCCGACTCCGCTTTGTGTGCGTGTCGCTGGGCGATGCTCATGTCAATTTCGAGATCAGATGATTCTGCCTGCACTTTATCACGCAGAGCGCGTAACGGGCTTAGCTCGTTTGTAAGCTGCGTCATCCGCGTTTCAAGCTGATCAAGGCTCAGTTTTGCCTGATCAAGATTGATTTCGCGCTGCTGATTTTGCAAGGAGTCCAGCCGTTGCTGCTGACGTCGCAAGCGATTCTCAACCTGATTAAGCGTCGCACGACGACTATCGACAACGGCACGCCGTCCCGCAACAATCGTTTGCGTGGCTGCGATTTGCTGCTTTTGCTGGTTGCGCTGCGCCTGTGCTTCCCCAATCGGCAGCGCGGACAGCTTAACACGCGCCGCATCTAGCTCAACTGTGGCCTGTTTGCTGCGTTCAACACCAGACCCCATCGTTGTTTCAAGCTCTGCGATACGCTTTTGCAGCTTGCGGATGGTGTCCGCTTGCCCGTCTCGCTGGCGCTTTTGGAAATTAAGCTGCTGTCGCGCACGGTCAAGGGTACGCTGTTGGTCGTTGATCTCGCGGCTGATTTTCGACTCTTTTCGGCCGAAATCAGCCTCCTTCGCGCTCAACTTATCAACCGCCACCTGCTGATCCTCAATTGTCTGCACCGTCTGTCGTGCAAGCGCCTGTAGCTCAGCTTGCAACGCCATCTTTTTCTCAACTGCCGCCACTGCTTCGCGCCACGCTTTTTCTTGCGTTAGTACACTATTTTTAACGTTGCGCTGCGTCAACAAGCCAGAGGGTGTCACAATGCGCCCATCTAACGCAACGGCTAGACAGTCGCTGGGCAAATTTGGCGCGATTTTGTACGCTTGCTGCGCCGTTTCTACAATTAAGATGCGGCTGAGCCATGCAGTGGTGCGCGACGGTTCGGCCGAATCAACCAAATCGCTGGCCCATCCCTGCACGCCAGCCCCTTGCGGGTGCGGGTGCGGGTTGGCGGCGGGTGGCTGTGAAGCGGCCGAAATTGCGCTCAAATTTTCTTTAGGATTGTCGCGTAGTAGCTGCCATAAACTCGCTTCGTCCGCCACAATTAGCGCGTTGATTGCTGGCAATGCTGCCTCAATGGCAGGCTGGAACTGGCTTGGAATCGTGAGTAGGTTGGCAATGCGCCCCGTTATTTTTGCGTTGCCCTTGAGATTTGTTTGCGTTTGCCGCATCTGATCGAGCAGCTTGGCGCGTCCTTCTAAACGGGCAACCTCTTTGCCAACGCCGTTTGCCTTGCGTGAGGCGTCTGTTTGGCTGCGCCGCATCTGTTTTAGCTCGCGGATCAGCCCTTGGCGTTGTTTGCTGAGCGTGTGGCGTTCTTGGCTAAATGTTTTGGTCTGCGCTTTTAGCGTGTCGATGGCGGTTTGCAGTTCTGTAATTCGCTGTTCGCCTTGCTCGATTTCGGCCGAATCAAAGCTCTCACCCTCGCGCTCTGCCAGCCGTTCGCGAAGCTGGCTCAGTTGGCCTTCCGCCTGTGAGCTACTGCGCTGCGCCTTTTGCAGCGTCATCTCTAAGTTGCGTACCGTCTTTTGCCAGCGTGTAATCTCGCTTTGCTGCGTCTGATACGTTGCTTCAAAACGATTCAGCAGCTCGCGTTCGCTGTTGAACTGCGTTTGCGCCTGTTCTAGCTCAAGCGTTGAGGCGTTTAGCTCCGTTTGCGCCGTGCCGCGTTGCGCTTGCAGGTCGGGCAACTCCTCTTTGAGTTCGCTTAGCTGACGTGAGACAAGCGTTTGACGTTCAGTCAGAATGGCAACCTGACGACGCGCATGCTCTAGCTGTTCGCGCAATGACTCACGCGCCGCATCCTTCTGATTAATCTGCGTTTGACACGTGTTGAGTTGCTTACGGGCTTCATTGGTGCGCTCTTGCACAGCAACCAGCTTGCGGCGCGTCTCTTTCCATTTGGACTCAGCTTTGACTGAGTTGGCCCGTACACCGCGCAGGTCAACCCGCGAGGCCTCCCAGCGGTAGCCATACCAAACACGCAGCAGTTTGCGCATGTCAATCATCAGTTGGGCATGATTTTTAGCGCGGTTTGCCTGTCGTTTGAGCGAGTTGAGACGGGGTCTGATTTCTCCGAGCACGTCATTGACGCGCTCGATATTGCGCTGCGTTTCTTGCAGACGGCGCAGCGTTTCGGCACGTCGCGCTTTGTAGTGGCTAATGCCTGCCGCTTCTTCAAACAGGGCGCGGCGTTCGTCCGATTTGAGCGAAAGGGCGCGATCGATCAACCCCTGCCCGATCATCGTGTAGGTGCGTCGTGCTAGCCCGCTGGTAGCCAGCAGGCCGCGCACGTCTTTGAGGCGCACGCGCTGTCCGTTGATCGAGTACTCATTTTCGCCGCTACGGTATGCTTTTCGGCCGATTTCGACCTCTGCATAATCGATCGGCAACCACCCCTCGCGATTGTCCAGCGTCAAAATGGCGCTTGCCATCCCTGCACGTGGGCGCGATGGGCTACCCGCCCAAATCATGTCTGTTGTACGCTTGCCGCGCAGTTCCGTAATGCTTTGCTCGCCTAATACCCAGCGGATCGCGTCCGCAACGTTGCTTTTGCCGCTGCCGTTTGGGCCAACGACTGCCGTGATTCCTTCATCAAAGAAGAATTCAGTTTTGTTGGCAAAGGTTTTGTACCCTTGCACTTGGAGCCTTTTGAGAAGCATAAATATCCGCTAAATTTTAGAAATGAACCAGCTACGGGTTGTATCACAAAGCAATACTGCTGACCAATACAACAATTGATTTCGGGTAGCGGTCAGGATACAAACAAGATTGAATTGCAGAGGCGCAGGGAACGCGCTAATCGGCCGATCTACCCTTCCAAAGAAGGATAATCGGTATACCCTTTCGCGCCACCGCCGTAAAACGTTCGGTTATTCCACTCGTTGAGCGGTGTATTTTGACGGAAACGTTCAACCAGATCGGGGTTTGAGATGAACAGCTTGCCATACATGGCCGCATCGGCCGACCCGTTTTCGACCGCCATGTTGCCACTGTCTCGGTCATAGCCGCCGTTGACGCTGAGCGCGTTGCTGAACCGCTCGCGGATTAATGGCGTGATGGTGCGTGCTTCGTCTGTGGTTTCAAATAGATCGAGCAGACACAGGTTGTACGGCTCCAACATTTCGGCGACGTAGGTGAACAGCGCGGTGGGGTCGCTATCATCTTGATTAGGGCCACCATTGCCCGGCGATAAACGTAACGACACGCGCTCTGATGTGCCCCAAGCGTTAATCACTGCCTCGACGACCTCGCGCAGAAAACGGGCGCGGTTCTCAATGGGACCGCCATATTTGTCTGTACGCTGGTTGCTGTTGTCGCGTAAAAATTGGTCGATCAAATAGCTGTTCGCACCGTGAATTTGCACACCGTCAAAGCCTGCGTCCTTGGCACGCGCCGCGCCGTCTGCATACTGTTGCACAACACTTGGGATTTCATCTAGCTCTAGCGCACGCGGCTGAACAAATGACACGCGCTCCCATTTTGGTGTAAATGCGTTGCCAGTTGGTGCAATTGCGGAAGGTGCGACGGGGCGTTGTCCATTGGGCTGGATCGTTGGGTGTGAGATGCGCCCAACGTGCCAAAGCTGTAAAAATATTCGCCCGCCAGCCTCATGCACTGCGTCCGTCACAAGTCGCCACCCTTCAACTTGTTCATCAGAGTAGATGCCCGGCGTGTTGGGATAACCAGCCCCAACGGGGGTTACCTGCGTTGCCTCGCTGATAATCAGCCCGGCCGAAGCTCGCTGCCGATAGTAGTCTGCGTTGAGCGCGTGCGGCACGTTGCCCTCGCCTGCGCGGTTGCGGGTTAACGGGGCCATAATGATACGATTAGGTAGCTGCAAATCGCCTACCGTGATGGGTGTGAAAAGAGTTCGTTGCGTCATCCTGTAAACGTAACAATCTTTTTATCCTTGCACATTGGAACTGCATTGTATTTCTAACTTCTTATGGGATTTCGCAATGGTCTGATACGATTCATGCATCATGAAGAAGGTTTCCCACCTATTTCGATCTTATTGGCCGCTGGTTGCATTCGTGCTGGCGGTTGCATTGCGCTTAGTTGCGCTGGGTCGCTATGTGACACCAGATGAGGGGGCATGGCTATTTTGGAGCCTTAATTTTCGCAAGGCGCTTCTAGCGGGCGACTGGGCAAATACATTCCAAACCTCACATCCTGGGATCACAACAATGTGGCTGGGATCTTTGGGGATTCAGTTGACGCTGTGGCTGCGTCCTGCTTCGGCCGAAATACTACAATGGCTGGAACAACTTATCTGGCTTACCCCAGATTACGCAGAACCAGCCCGTCAGCTACAGCAGTTCTTGCCGATCACACGCCTTGTTTTTGCGCTGGTCACAAGCATAGGTGTGGTGGGAATCGGCCGAATTGTACAAACCGATTTCGGCCGAAACGCCGCCCTCCTCACCACCTTCGCCCTCGCTCTCGACCCCTTCACCGCAGGCTTATCGGGACTCCCTATGACCGACACCCTGCTGGCACACGCTGCTTTGATTGCGCTGCTGCTGCTAAACCGACTGCATCAACAATCGAACGGCAAACGGTCATCAACAAAACACCTGATTTTCATTGGTATCTGTACAGGATTGGCCGTTTTGAGCAAGTTGCCCGGCGTTCTGCTGCTTGGGTTTGTGCCGCTTGTGCTGTGTGCAATATTCTGGCGACGCTGGGCCGATTTGCTCCAAAGCACAATCGTTTGGGGGGTGGCAGCACTGATTACAATCGGGCTATTGTTGCCCGCGACGTGGGGCGCACCGCAACACATTTTGGCCGTTTTACAATCGAGCGGCGGCTCGGAAACATCACTAGCAATCCCGATCTTTTTTATGGGGCAAGCGCGGTTTGATGTCGGGTGGGGCTTTTATCCTGTGCTGTTTGTTTATCGGATGTCCCCCGTGGCGCTTGTGGGCATGTGGGTTGTTTTCGGCCGAAAAAAGCACCACCCCCTGCTGCTGTGGCTCCTATTGTTCTCAATTTTGTTCATCGTCGGCCTTGAACAATCGGTGCGCGTCTTTGATCGCTACATTTTGCCGCTCACAATGGCGTGGACAACACTGGGTTGTATTGCGCTTGCGGCCGATGCTGAGCGCACAATCGACTTGCGTGTGGGGCGCTATCGTTTGCGTAACGTCTGGCTATTTTTCATTGCCACCTTTGGGCTGCTAAATGCAGGATTGCCCCTGTTTGCCTACAACACGCTCCTTGGCGGGCTGCCCGTGGCGCAACAGATTTTGCCGACAGGCTGGGGAGAAGTGGACAGCATCGCGGCGCGACGATTCTCAACGCTCTGCCCAACGACAAGCAAGCTATTTGTGAACAATATCCCCGCCACCGCTCCTTTTCTCAGCCACGAACTGGTGAAACAAGCTGACGTAACCGCCCATTATGGCGGGCATGATTGGGGGTCTTTTGCCCAACTGCCGCAGCAGGTGGCTGCAACTGAATCGGCCGATTTTGTTCAAACGATTGCAGGCAAACAGGTTTTATTCCACTGTAACGGGCGAGAAAATCCGCATTTGGCGCTTTTGTCGCCGCGCAATCTTCAGGCGCAGTATGATGCGGCGGCGACGCTTCAAGCGGCGACGCTGTTTGCGGTTGAGGGTGGTGATGGATTGGTGGTGCAGTTGCGTTGGGAGGGGTTGAATTCGGCCGAATTCGCCGACTTTAACATTGAGATTGCGCTGCTAGACGCCACAGGCCAAGTCCAATCTGCCCGCACCATCCCACTTGTCGATCGCAATGGCCTCCCTGCTAAGCATTGGCAAGCGGGACAACCTTACACGTTAGACACCCTGCTAAACGTGCCTACCCCGCACGATGGACAACCCTATCGCGCCATTGTGTCACTGTTTGACAACAACGGCGCACGGCGTGGCGTGTTTCTCGGCACAAGCCAAAGTTGGGATGTCAGCACACCACTTGGCGAGATCAAATTCCCTTAAACAAACCTCAGAGGTTTTTATGCATAACCCAGAGTAGACAACAAAAAACCTCTGAGGTTTCGCACCCCCTTACTAAGGTCGCAGTGACCAAATGCCTATGGGAATGAACTAGAAAAGAGTTAGGATTGAGCCGAAAAATACAAGCTGGACGAATTTGCTCACATTACTGTCCAATCATTTGTATTACGCTTGTATCTTTGCAAAAATTTCATGGTTCGCTGGTCGAATGGCACACAGCGAACGTTTCCCCGTCAATCTCTAGTTATCAGTTTATGTGTGTGATGTTTTTACACACCTCTAGGTACGGTATGGTGCAAGTAAACCAAACCTTGTTTTGGCGAAGTCAGCGATTTTTCTATTTTCTCTTGGCTTTGCTTCTCGTAAACGCTTCTCTGCCAACTATGGTGACCGCCAACGATTCAAGCGCCACTTGTGACGTGCTTGAATTTGTTCAGGCTTGGTCGCTTGATGAAGGCAGCTTCTCTGGTGCAGGCGATCAAGATCTAACGCTCTACTACCGCACAGCAGCGCGACTGCATATGCTGACAATGGTGACCGATTCGGCCGATGGTATCCCCCTCGCCCAAAATCGCGACCTGTATGGCAACCCAGAGATCCAGTTTTATCGCAGCGACCAAACGGTCACGATGACGCTCTCTGTGGCTAGCTCGCAAGCGATTCGGATGCATGTTGATAGCTCGGCCGATGCCACCGTTGGCAGTCATACAGGCGTTAGCATCCCTCTGCCGCATTTGGCAACCGTTGGGCTGAACACGACCCAATATGCCGTTCCAACCCAGTTAGACGCTGACACAATCGACTATGAATTTCCTGTCGAGACAGAAGCGATCGTCTGGCACATCGATCGGCTCATTGATGATAACTTTGACACCAGCACGCCGAGCAGCGCAGGTTTCAACACGCTCCAGTTTGATAATCTGACGTTGGATACGGACGGTGACGGGGTTTTTGATCATCTTGATGAGGATGATGACGGGGATATGATTGGCGATTCGGCCGAATTGACCGAACTCTCTAGCTGTGACATTGATGGTGACGGGCTGATGAACAGTCAAGACACGGACAGCGACAACGATGGCGTGCTTGACGCGATTGAGGCTGGCAACCGTCCTGCAACCGAGTTTGAGATTGTGGATGCGGCCGAAACAAAAGATGCCATTGAAAATGGCGAACAGGTCGCAAACCTTGTTATCCGCCGCATCGGTGGCGTGGGGGCGGTTACGCTGCCCGTTTCAATCTTGCAAAATGCACCCTCTGGACGTGCGGGGATCAGCACAACCGATTACTATGTCGAAAAAGAGAATGGCGCGATTTTTGAGGGCGATCTGTTTTTTACAACAAAAACTGTTTCTCAAACGCTTAGCATCATTCCAATAGCCGACGCCTTGGTTGAAGTTCCTGAAACAATCAGCACTGTGCTGCAAACGGGCAGCAGCTACGTCTTGAACGATAACAGCGCAACAACGGTGCGTGTCATTGATGACAGTCCAGGGATTCGCAGCACAGGTCGCCTCTTTGTTGGAACCTTGCGTGCTGCGCCGGGTGTTGACTCCAGCGGCACAGGACTATTTACCATTCGCTTATCGGGCGACAATGCGTACGCGATAGTTGAAAAGAGCTTCCAAAATTTAACCAGCCCTGAAACAGCGTCTCACATCCACATTTCACCTGCGGCTGGCCCCATCGCATTCAGCATCCCACGTGGTCAAGTTAGCAATGTCGAATGGGGGCTTGATGCCGCGCATCAGTTCACAACCAATCAGGCGATGCTTGACGCGCTTTTAGGTGGGCAGCTTTATGTGAATATCCATAGCGCCAACTACCCATCTGAGGAGCTTCGCGGCAATATTGTGCCTGTCAACGGCTCAGTCGCCTTTGTCCCGCCTGCTGCGGGTGACCCAGTTGAATCTTTATCGGGGGATGAGTTGACCCGCGACATTATTCGCTTCCTCAATCAATCGACCTTTGGCGCAACGCCTGAAACGGTTGCCGATATGCAGGCGCGAGTTGCGGCGAAGGGTGGCGATCGGATTGCGGCCTTTGACGAGTGGTTAAACGAGCAGATTTTGCTGCAATCTCCGTCGATGCTGGCGTTTTATCAGGCCAATCGCCAAATGCGCCTCCAGCCAGACCCCGTTCATGCTATCGACAGCACGGGCGACCAACTTTATGGCATTGGCGAAGCATGGTTTACACAGGCTGCATACGGTAAGGCGCAGCTTCGTGAGCGTGTTGGGTTTGCACTGAGCGAAATCCTTGTTATTTCGACCTTGGACAGCACCATCCGCAAGTATGGCTGGGCATCTACAAGTTATTATGATGTCTTGAAAGAGGGTGCTTTCGGCCGATATGAAGACCTCCTCGGCGACGTTTCACGCCATCCAACCATGGGCGTTTACCTCTCTCACCTGAAAAATCAAGCCGAACTCTACGACGAGAACGGCAACCTGCTTGTCTCACCCGACGAGAATTATGCTCGCGAAATCATGCAGCTATTTTCCATTGGCCTGCTTGAACTGCATCCAGACGGGTCCCTGCGTCTCAACAGCGAAGGGTTGCCAATCGAAACGTACACGCAAACGGACATTACCGAACTGGCGCGTGCTTTCACAGGGTGGTCGTTTGGCAAGAAAACAGAGCTGCGCGACGAAAATCTTAACGAACCAGTTGTCGACAACGATGATTTTGATCTGCCGTCAGGCTGGCATCGTCACTACGACAACAACATTTACCCCAACTGGTCTAACCCCATGATCAACTTTGAGGATAACGGGCGCGACGTCAGCGACAGTCGCTATGTCCGTTATCACGACAATGGGGAAAAATCAGTGCTGGGCGGCACAATTCCAGCAGGACAAACGGGCGCAGAAGATTTAGAGAATGTGCTCGATCTGCTTAATGAACATGCCAATACAGCCCCCTTTATCAGCTATCGGTTGATTCAGCGGCTTGTCACCTCAAACCCATCGGCTGGGTATGTCCATCGTGTCGCAACCGTTTGGGAAGATACCGATGGGGATCTAGGAGCCGTCACCAAAGCGATTTTGCTTGATTCAGAGGCACGCAACGTGTCGTTATTGGACAACTCAGGTATTGGTAAAAAGCGGGAGCCATTGCTTCAGCTAGTGGACGCAATGCGTACGCTCGATCTCCGCACTGATTTCCACATGACCTACACGCTAGGCACGTTGCAAACGTATGGCTTGTCCGCGTCTGAGGCAGATTTATACGAACCAGACGCAGACCTGCTGCTTATGGATTTGAATCGATTTGGGAACCCTCAAACGTATGAGAGCGTCAATCAAGCGCCGCTGCGTGCGCCCTCCGTCTTTAACTGGTGGCAACCATCGTATGCACCTGCTGGCGCGATTACAGAAGCGGGGCTTGTGTCGCCAGAACTAGGCCATGCATCACAAAACAATGTTGTCAGCTACTACAACGCATTTTACCGTCTGTACTATGGCAACTACTATCGTGGTTCTGCGCCCGTACATGGTGCAGACCGCACACGCTTTGCCGTTGAGAACCCTGATTGGCTCCTAAACGCCTATATGGGCGTCATGGACAGCGATAACAATGGCGTCATGGATGAACTAGATGCCGCATTCAACGACCCGACAAAGGTGCGTGAAGCCAGCGGTGCGGTCGTTGATGTCCTCGACACGTATCTTTGTGCTCAGGCGCTTAAATTTGGGGCGACAGGCGATCCCAACACCGACCCGCGTGAGATTATCATCACAGGCATTGTGGAAGGACTGGACAATTATGACCACAAAACGGCCGAACATGCCGTCACCGCCCGCGATCGCCGCATCGAAGACGCACTTTATCTAATCACCACCGCACCACCCTGCGCTATCCAAAAGTAAACCGCAAAAAGTAGCTGGTTATGAGTAACCAGCTACCCACCACTTGCGGCTTTGCCGCTCTAGACTTATGAAAACCGATCCACATCTTTTGAGCCGCCGTCAGTTTTTACGCCAAGCCGCGTGTGCAGGTTTGGGTGTGACAGGCATGGTCAACACAATGGCCTCGCTTAAGCTCACGGCCGCTGCACTGCAAACCCAGTCGCTTTCTGATTATCGGGCGATGGTGTGTATTTATCTATCGGGCGGGAACGACTCGAACAATATGCTGATTCCAGCAGGGAATGCGGGGTCTGATCCGTTGCGAGCCGATTATGAGGCAGGGCGCGGCGCGGTTTCGCTTGCGGCCGATACGCTGCATACACTGACGATTCCTGCATCGACTGGCGCGTTCAAAAAGCATCACGGTGGCAGCATCCCGCCGATGGGTTTACACGCATCAATGGGCGAAATGGCGCAGATGTTTAACGACGGCGAGCTTGCGGTCGTTTGCAACGTTGGCACAATGGTCTATCCCTTCACAAATCGCGCAGACTATCGCGATGAGATTGTGCCTAGCCCCCCTAGCCTATTTTCGCACTCCGATCAAACGCTCCAGTGGCAAACATCTCTGCCCGATCAACCGTTTCAAACAGGTTGGGGCGGACGTCTAGCCGATCTGCTGCATACCGCTTATAACTCAAACGGCTCGAACGTTTCGATGTCTGTTTCGATGGACGGCATCAACTCATGGCAGCGTAGTTCAAGCCCTGAAACAGCGCTGTTTTCAATGGGGTCGTCTGGCATTCGGCCGTTTTCTGGCTACCATAAAAACGGCGAAGCACTCTACTATCATGGGTATGAAGAAGGCGGCTCCTTTCGCAATCCCATCTATAAAAACTCACGCGCAGGGTCGCGTTTGCAAGCGTTTGAGCAGTTGATCAAGCTAACCAGCGCCAACTTGCTCGAAGATGCTTACGCGGCAACGGTTGTGAGCA
This sequence comes from Promineifilaceae bacterium (SeqCode), assembly GCA_049614105.1. GTDB lineage: Bacteria > Chloroflexota > Anaerolineae > Promineifilales > Promineifilaceae > CALECP01. The sequence continues at coordinate 2,640 of JBMZDF010000044.1, read as the reverse complement.
CACGTGAGGTTGAGGAAGTGATGGCTTCGGCCGAAGCTCTCGCCAACAACAACGGGATCGACTACGAAACGATTTTCACCGACGCAACCACCTCGTTAGGCGACCAGCTCAAAGCTGTCTCGCGCCTTATTTCAGGCCGCAGCGCCCTTGGCAATAATCGCCAAGTGTTCTTTGTCAACGTGGGCGGTTACGACACCCACCAGGCAATTCTCGACTCGCATGCCGATCTGATGCAAGAGCTATCGCGTTCGCTCAAAGCATTTCGTGATGCGCTGGTTGCCTCCAACGACTGGGACAATGTGGTTGCCTTCACCGCGTCTGACTTTAGCCGCACCTTTACGGCAAACGGAACAGATGACGACGCCGGCACAGATCACGCATGGGGTGGTCACGCCGTTGTCATGGGCGGCGGCGTTGCAGGCGGCGACCTCTATGGTCACTTCCCCCCGCTCAAATTGGGCGACCACGCAGAATCTTTCGACGCGCACACCTCACGTGGGCGCTGGATCCCAACCACCTCTGTCGACCAATATTCGGCCGTTATGGCAAAGTGGATGGGCGCAGACAGCAGCGGTATGGAAACGATTTTCCCCAACCTGTCGCGTTTTGACGATCCATGGACAAGTAGCAACGCGAATCTAAACTTTTTGCCCGAATCGGTCAACCGCAGAAGGCTGATCGTTCCGGGGCTTCGATAAAAAAGACTAATCCCCGCTAAAGCGGTTACGATAAACGCCACCCAGTAGCGTTCAGCAGGATTTATTGCATGAGACGGTCACCACTTCAACTCAACTCTGTTTTGCCACTTCTTTTAGCGATCTTGCTAATGGCTGCGGCGTTTTTCTACGTCAATCGAGCGACCAGTAGTTCGGTCAACAGCGATTCTGATCTCCTAGCGGACATAGAAGATCGCGACGATGACGGTGACGGGATTCCTACGGCGGTTGAAGATGCAAACCGCGACGGAAATCCAACCAATGATGATCGTGATGGAGATGACATCGCTGACTATCTCGATAACTCCGATTGTTCGATCAACGATATTGATTTTGAGCAACAGTGGTTATACGACTTCTCATCCTTTGTCGGCGCAGGCGATCAGGCGCTTGATCTCATGCTTCGTACCCCGATTCAAGATCGCATTGTCACCGTTAGCACAGACGCCGCCGCTGGGTTTGCCGCCGCAACAAGCAGCGATCCGCAGCACCACGGCGAGCCAAAAATTGACTTTTACCAGATCGACCAAACGATTACGCTGCAATTTGCGCCTTTGTTGGAAGATGACGTTCGATTTGAGTTGATGGACGGCACGATGTTTACGGCGACGTTGAACAGCCCGCTTGTATCTCAGTCATCACTTGATGGCACGATCCAAACGGTTACGGCGACTGTCGTTAACAACGCGATTGTGCTGGTGATTGATGTGCCAAACGACGACCCAAATCAAGTTAGCAGCCTGCGTATTCCCAACGTGACACGCGACAGCGATGGCGATTTGATTCCTGACCATATTGATTTGGATGATGACCATGATGGATTGCTTGATACGGTGGAAGATGCCAACGTCAGCAACGTTTGTGACACCGATGAGGACGGGTTGCCAGATAGCCGCGATCTTGATAGCGATGGGGACGGGTTGACTGATAATATTGAGGCGCAATCGGCCGAAAATTATATCCCCCCCGCCAACAAAGATGGCAATCAAAACGGCGTAGACGACGCTTACGAAAGCGCACGCGCCCCGCTCTTAGCACCGATCAACTCAGACCTGACCGATTCCCCCGACTATGTTGATACCGATTCTAACAACGATGGACAGCCCGACAATATCGAAGCAGGCTTAGGCACTGGCGGCAGCGTGGACACCGATGGCGACGGAATTGTAGACGACTATGATGCGATTGAGCTTGCCACAATGGGCAGCAGCGTTGCCAGTATTCAGAATAATGTGAGCAATCCGAGCGCCTTACCCGCTTGGCAAGCTGTCACATTAGACTGTGGCGACCTCCCTGACAACTTCACCACAACGATTGCACAAAACGGCCCTTGCCACACGTTAGGGTCTTTATACTTAGGCTCAATTGTTGACAGCGAAGTGGACGGCGTGCCAAGCAGTCAGGCGACTGGAGATGATGACGACGACGCCACAAATGATGATGACGGCCTTGTGTGGGCTGGTTTTGGCAACGGGTTTGCTGTGTTTGAGGTAACCGTGTCGGGCGGCGACGGGGAGCTTGGCATTTGGGTTGACTGGAATAACGATAGCTCGTTCGGTAGCGATGAGTTCGCTGGCGTCGCGGTTGTCGAAGGGGTTAACACCGTTCAGGTTCCTTACACCGAGGGCGCTATTTTGAGTTCAGTGCGCGTGCGGCTGTTCCCAACGGGTGGTGCGCCGGGTGGGGTGCTTGATTCGGCCGATTTTAGCGGCACGGTCGGCAACGGCGAGGTAGAAGATTACTTCCTAGCTAGCCCAACCGCCTCAGAAGTCAGCTTAAATCAACTTGACGTAGACCGCAGCGGCCTACAAATCGCCACCCTGATGCTGATAACCTTCTTTGTCCTCGTCGCAGCAACGCTCATTCTCCAAAGAAATCGCAGGCTAGCTGGTTCCTCCCCCTTCGGGGGAGGCTAGGTGGGGGT
>JBMZDF010000043.1:0-20855 GCA_049614105.1 Promineifilaceae bacterium (SeqCode) | reverse complement strand
GCCAGCAAATTAGCGACCACATCACTGATGGATACATTTTTAGACCTATTGAGAGGAATTCAAAAACGACCGGCAATGTATATTGGCAGTACGTCAATTCACGATCTTCAAATGTTTCTAGAGGGCTACCTATTTTCTAGACATCAATTAGGCATTGAAAAGACAAAGACTGAAAAACAGTTTGAAAATTTTCAAAAATGGGTAGAAGAAAAATATTCGATCAAAGCTTCTCGTTCTTGGAGTCATATCATCATGTTTTTTTCCTCCACACCCCAAGACTCATTTAAGCGTTTTTATCAATTGCTTGATGAGTTTCTTGAACAAGAGGTTTAGAGGGCATTCTAAATTTCTAGTTTTGGGTTAGATGCCTGAATGAAGCAGAGGAAATGGGAGCAAATAATTATGAGTGAACAATATGTTATCAATCTAGAGTATGGATCATCAGGGCTACCCTATGTTGAGTTATTTGATAAGGCAAATTTAACCGCAGAGACTCACGGTACAGCAATTACCATTTGCGGGAATACAGATGGGTTATTATTCTTAGCCCACCAACTAGTTGCCTTAGCAAAGATGCCTGTAGACTCATTAAAAGGTGGATATCATATACACCTTGATGATTTATATGGGCTCAATCCTCATAAAATCGAGTTCGTACTACGACGAGACTTAGCTTGATTTGGCGCTTAGTATATCCAATCATATTGCTGGACGAAGCGTGAAAATGAAATTAATTTCATACGATTTAGAGGGCTTAAATGAATGGCCGGTACAGGTGCAGGAAGCATTTGCACTTACGCAATCAGAACGTAATGATTCTCGTAAGTTGGGTTTGACGAGGCTGGAGAAACTGTTATATCGGCCGATTCGATCACATTTAGCTCCATTGTTATATGATAAAGAGTGGGACGTTCGATTATCGGCCTTGAGAACATTAGAAACGCTATTTGACAGTCAAATCAATGTTGAGGATTTATCGATATGGGAGCAAGTATTCTTACGATTAGGCGACACCTCTCCTATTGTCCATCATCATACCTCAGACCTGATCGGTAAATTAGCCCCCCTATCGACGTGTTTAAATCGGCCGTTAGTAGAATCGAATCAGAGCTTCCCATAACTTGCTGCGCTGGTTTATGGGTCACAGACATTCCCTTATAGCAACTTCATCAAAAAACGTCACAACTTATTATTATCGAAGTTTATTATGCATCTTGACACCATCTTTGAAAGATTACACTTACTTGGATTAAGGGAACATTGGGTTCCTTGCACAAATGAGGAGATTGAGACCCTTGAACTTTATTATCAAATCGCGCTCCCCTCTACATATCGAGATTTTTTGCAAACACTGGGACAGGGTGCAGGTGAATTCTTAAAAGGGAGCCACTTTTTATATAAACATCTACCAGATTTGCAAATTGGGGCGAGAGAGATTTTAGCAGAGACAACGCTTCTGCCTCTTTTACCCGAAGATGCGTTTATTTTCTTTATGCATCAAGGGTATGAATTCATGTTTTTTAGATTGTCCGAAGGTAATAATCCCCCTGTCTACCAATTCCATGAAGCACGGCCTCAACATGAGTTTGTATTATTTGCGGATTCATTCACAGATTACCTGTGGTTGGTATGCAAAGGAATTGAAGAATGGCAGAAAAAATTGCAGACAATTTTAGACAATATGGATTCACAGCCTTTTATCGAGAGTTATGATGATGAAGATGATTAGGAAGCGATAAAAATGACGGTAGTCCATAATCAAGTGCAGCCTACAGAAGCAATTCAAACGGTTAAAAAAGTATGGACTTGGCGAAACTACTACAGGGTTTAGAAAACCCAAACCCAGATGTTCGAGAAACTGCTTTAGAGTTTCTTGCTGAGCATTTGCCCATAAACACAATAACGTTAGTACTTCCTCTGCTAAATGATGATGATTGTGAGGTTCGAGGGACGGCTGCATTTTGTTTAGGAGAAACAGAAGACGTAGCCGTTATCCCACATTTGCTGAGATATATTACGTGGGAAGCTGATGAGTCGGCACGTGTGTATGGAATCGAGGCATTAGAGGGATTTAGCACACCTGATATTAAGAATAGTTTGATACAAGAAGCCTATCGTTCACAGGGTCGGGCAATGCGTGTTTCTGTTGCACGTCAACTAGGTAAGTATGATGAGCCGCAAGTCATTAATGTGCTCCTTTATTTATGGCAACAGACAGACGATCCACACGTTGGAATTACTATTGCTGATGCGTTAGAACAACTCAACTGTTCACATTTGAAGGCATTTTGGATTGGCGCACTTGAGACTGTGTTTCATCCATACATATGTCGTGTTGCATTACGTGCATTAGCAAACCTTGAAGGAGATTCAGAAAAAGAGATCGTCAACAAGATGATGTGTTCTCTAAATTCTAAAACACGCCAAGGAGCTACGTTCCTCTTAAGCTTAGAAGAAACAAGCGAAAACAAACAACGCCTGATTGAGATTTCCAAGGCAGACCCAGATGCACAAGCGCAATCTATTGCGCTGTAACATTAGAAGCGTAGATCCAACAAAAAAAGAGCCCTGTCTGTGCGACAGGGACCTTTGGGAAGAGGCTCTAGCCAAAGAGGGGACTCTTCCGTCTGAAGTAGTTGGAATGGGAGAGGAAGTAGAAATCAATTCATACCGATTGGTTCGACCTAGACGACACCATTGAATAGGTCGAACCAGTCGGTACGTTGCGAAACTGACAGTGGACAGTACCAGTACAAGCCCAAAATCAAGATAAAACCCGCTGCATCTGAGTCCATTGGTCTGAGCAAAATAACAAAGACCAGAGCACTTTAATTTTAGGTTCGACTGAAATCTATGTGAGTTCGATTGCTTTAAGGCTGACGACCCCTGAGAAAAGCAGTGTATCGAAATCGAGTTTCAGTCTAGTACTAACTGGCGTAAGTTTTGATGCAGGCTTTGAACCTGCATCGCCAGTCAGTTTTAAGTACTTTGCTCAAAATTAACTGTACCGTTATTTGTGCTGCAAAGTACTTGGTTGCCAATTCGCGTTGAACTGGTGCATGAATGTGTTTGTGTACTACTTCAATCATGTCAAGCCAGTTATCCTTACGTGCCTACATTTTATAATCTCCTCGAAAATCAAGTGCGTATCGTGCAACAGTCCAGAGGTCAACTCTGCTCCAGCAGATCGGTTGGACTATTTACGTGGTTTAATAACTGCGATTTTTATAGAATGTAAGGTTAAATGAAAGGTGGAAGATGTGAGGAATGTTGAATATTGAATGAAGAATCAAGGAAAAGAAGGAGGACCTTCTTACATACGGCTTAAAATTTTGAGCAGTTGTTTGGTGACTGATTTTGTGTTTGGCCCGATTTCACCAGGGGGGCCAACACAGGCGGGGCAACCATCGCGACAGTTACAATCGTTGACCAGTTCGAGAGCGGCACGCAACAGATCGTGATGTAGTTCAAATAGTTTTTGGCTAAAGCCAACGCCAGCCGTCATGCTTTCATAGACGACCACGGTCGGTGCGTGGGTTAGCGGGTTGCGGGTGCTGGCGACAACTTGAATGTCGCCTGTGTCGCACATCAGAAAGAGCGGGGCGAGGTTGCGCAACACATAAGCTAAACCACCCATTGCGGAGCGCTGCTGCACGCTTATCTCAGCTTGTCGATGGCAGCTTGCACAGAGCGTGGCTAAGTTCTCAATTTGATTGGCGATGAGATAATTTTCGTTGACACCACGGATGTAGTTGTACTCTTTGAAAGAGCGTACATGATGCACTTGGAGCATGGTGGTGTTGCCACAGGTGCGGCATTTGTGGTTATCGCGTTCAATCGCCAGCTTGCGCTGGTGCGCCCAGTTTGGCCCATAATCATTCGGCCGAAATAAAACCCCCATCTCAAACAACTTCTCCGACAAATCCTCCCCAAAAATCAACCAATACCCCGTTGTGTCAAGCTCCCACTCAGGCAAATCGATCTTGCCCATGCCGAGCGTCTCCTGCGAATAGCGCCGCACCTTGCGATAGTTTGTTGCCTTAGTCACAATCTGCAACTCACCATGCGCCCGCAACAGGCCGTTTTCATTCACCTCTTGTGCGGGTTCTAACGAGCGAATATCGCTGCCGACGCTGGCATAAGTGTAGTAATCAGTCTCAATCGGCCGAACATGCGCAATCCGCGCCGCGTAATCAAATTCTTCCACAATATACGACTTGCCCGCATGCAGATAAATCGCATCCTCATGCACCGTCACAGCGGCACGATGCAAATCGACCTCACCCAACGTGTTGGGCGAATTGCGCCGCTGGTGGTACTCAGCGTTTGGAGGACGGTCGCCTTTTTCCTGCTCGGCTGGAATGACCTGAATGACGACGTTATCCGTTCCATTGGTTCGCAGCGAAACGGTCGAGCTAGGCGTGCCTTCGCCTGCCCAGTGGTAACGGTCGCCGCTGCGCGTTTTCGTTTTGTGCAGGCTACCTTCGTCTGCCAAAAACGAGAGCAGTTCGTCTGCTTCGCCCAGCCCACCCCAATGTTCACCTGCGCTGAAGGGAAGTTCAAATGCGGCACAAAGCAGGTGGTTGATCGCAATTTGTAGATTGTCGGGGTTGATGAGTGCGTTTTCGGCCGAACTGCCAAACAAATAACGCGGATGCTTACAAATATATTGGTCAAGCGGCGCATTCCCCGCCACCATTACCACCGCCGCCATCCCTTCACGCCGTCCCGCACGACCCGCTTGCTGCCAAACAGAGGCGATCGACCCAGGGTAGCCCGTCAGCACAGCCGCATCCAACGCGCCAATGTCAACCCCTAACTCAAGCGCGTTGGTCGCCACCACGCCACGCACTTTGCCCGACCGCAACCCAAGTTCAATTTCACGCCGCTCCAACGGCAGATAGCCGCCACGATAACCAGAAATAGTTTGCTGGGGGGTTGTCCCATCATCCCGTTGTGAGAAGTTGAGCGTGTCGCGCAAATAGCCGAGCAGCAACTCAACCGCTTGGCGTGAACGGGCAAAGACGACCGTTTGCACTTCGGCCGAAAGAAACGCACTCGCCGCCTCCATTGCCGTCAACACAACGCTTTGTCGCAGCCCCAGCTCCTCATCAATAACGGGCGGGTTGTAGAGAATAAAATGTTTCTCGCCCTGCGGTGCGCCGTTCTGCGACTCATCAATTAGTGTAAACGGCGCGGCACAAAGCGTCTCCGCATGTTCCTTTGGATTGGCGATTGTGGCAGAACAACAAACAAATTGCAGATCACCACCATAAAATTGGCAAATCCGTTGGAGCCTGCGCAACGTATTAGCTACATGAGACCCAAACACGCCACGATAGCTATGAATCTCGTCAACGACGATGTAGCGTAGATTGGCAAAAAAGTTTCGCCAGCTTGTGTGGTATGGCAATATGCCTGCATGCAGCATGTCTGGATTTGACAAAATAATCTGGCTTTCGCGGCGGATCTTGCTGCGCTGGCTGCGTGGTGTATCACCATCGTAGGTGCTTACCGAGGTATGCAGGTTGCCATTGGCAATAAGCTGTTTTAGTGCGGCAAGTTGATCTTGCGCCAGCGCCTTGGTTGGAAACAGATAAAGAGCACGTGCATACGGCTGTTGGTGCAGCGTTTCGAGAACTGGCAAATTGTAACAGAGCGTTTTACCCGATGCTGTATTGGTAGCAATGACAACGTTCTTACTGTTCAGGCTCGCTTCAATCGCGTTGCTTTGATGTAGATAAAGCTGATCAATTCCCTGTGTCGCCAAGGCAGTTTGAATTGATTTAGACAAGGGCGGCATCGTACCAAAACGGCTACGACGCGGGCGAATACGCTCCCACGCAACAACATTGCTGCGAAAGTCGCGATTGATTTTGAGGCCAGACAAGACGGTTTCAACAGACATTTGTTGCATTTTAGCGGCTTAGCTACGTTTGTCGCAAATGTTAGATTACGACAAAGATCAGTTTTTCAGGCGAGCAAATGTCAATTCTCACCCTGAAACCTAACTTATTTGATGGCCTGATGTACCTCTTCGTTAAGTATTGACCGTATCAACTGCTAAGCTAGATGCACTGAAAGCTAGTTCATGTAAGGTAAACTACAGTCGAAGTATTTCAATTTATTATATCGGTAGGCAACTATAGCAAATGACCCTTCAACGAATTTTCTCACTCCTTCTCTTGTTCACCCTCTTCGTTGGCTGTACGCCTAATCAGTCTAGCGCCCCGCCGTTGGTTATTCCAGATGCGAATACACCAACGGTATCGGCCGAAGGGGGGTCGGCTTCGGCCGAAAATAACGCCACGATCACCCAATTTGGCTTTCTTGAACCCCCCACCAAACCGAGCGAGGCCTCGTTGCTTGAATGGGACGTGACAGGGGTTGATGAGATCATCATCACGCGGACAGGTGGTGATTGGGGAGAGGCAGGGCAGCAGTGGCGTGTGCCGGCAAAAGGCTCTATGGTGCATACGTTTGCGGACACGTTGGGCGGGCGCGAAATTGTCTATCGACTTGACGCAGGGGAGGGAATTTCGGCCGAATTTTCGCTCGCCTTCCAATGCGAAAACGAATGGCGCTTCGAGCATGAGGAACCTGTCTGCCCATCCCTCGCACGCGAATCAGACAGCCTACAGCAGAATTTTGAGAACGGGTTCATGATTTTACTTGAATCACAAAGCTTAGTTCTGTTCAGCTCATGGAACGGTCTAACCCACGGCATTTACGAAAACAGCTATGACCCAAGCAGCGACCCAGCCAACGCAACATGGCTCGCCACCCCCAATGGCTACCTCCAGCCCACAGAACATTTTGGCAAGGTGTGGCGTGAAAACGACGACGTGCGAGCGGCGCTGGGCTGGGCGATCGGCCCAGAAACCCCCTTCACCGTTGTGCGTCAAGGGGAAACCGCCAGTCGCAATGGCGCAACCCAAGAATATATCAGCCTAGCGGATGGCTCCCACATCTTCATCGATCAAGCTGCTTTCGTATGGGAAGTCACCTATCCAAAACCAAACGTCACATGGGCAAACCAACGTCCGCCGCGCAATTTCGACGAGGCAGAAGGTGCTAGCCTCACGTTAGCACAATCTGCAACAGTCGTCCCAACAGCGGTTGTTCAGCCCACCCAAATTATTCTGCCCACGCCGACACAGGTTCCAACTCGTGTCCCGCCAACCGTAACCCCATTCCCTACCGCTGTCCCTGTGGTCGCAACGCCTACGGCCGTCGTCATTATTCCGACCGCCACCACGCAAGTCGCGACTATTCCTCCCACGCCAGTCTCGACAGCCACCGCCGTCCCTGTGGTGGCCGCAACGGCAACGCCTGTTGTCATCATCCCAACCGCTACGGCAGTTGTGAATGCGACTGCCATACCCGTTGTGAATGCGACCGCTATACCAGTTGCAACAGCAACCGCCGCATCTGCCAATGGCATCACCGTGCATCAATTCGGGTTTGATCGCGAGTTGCAAAAACCGAGCGACACCGTTTTGCTTCAGTGGGAGATAAGTGGTGTAACCACGATTCACGTTGAGCGTTTAGGCGGCGAGTGGGGAGAGGCGAATGCGTCGTACGATTTACCTGCACGCGGTTCGCTAGAGCAGAGCTTTTCACCAGAAATCAGCGGCTGGAACGTCACGTACATCATAACGAGCAAGGAAGCACCCGGATTTGAACACAGCGTGTCAATCGCAATGCCCTGCGAATGGGAATGGTTATTCAGCTTCCCATACCCGGGGGGAGGCTGTCCAGAACAAGGCATCATGTCTGATGGATCGTTCCAAACGTTTGAGCGTGGCTTCATGATTTGGGTCAAAACGCAGGACATCATTCTGTACAGCACTTGGGACGGCTTCCAAACAAATCGCGTGACAGATGAGTATGTCCATGATGTTGACCTCATTACCGATCCATCGATTCAGGTTCCCGCAGGACTGTATCAACCAGAATATGGCTTTGGCAAACTGTGGCGTGAAAAGCCTGGCGTGCGTGAGCTATTGGGCTGGGGAACTGATTGGAGCCGTAGTTATACGGTGATTATCCAGAGCGAACCTTTTTCTCGCTATGGCTTCACAGAATATATTTCGATGAATGGCGGCTTGATCACCATTGAGCATCCTGACCCTATTTGGCAAATCGAATACCCACGATAGAAGATAGGATAAAGGATGAAAAGAACACCCTCTTTTCATCCTTTATCTTTTTAGAGCGTTAGTCGCTCGCCGATGTAGCTTGCTTTCGGCCGAATAAGCCGCCCCCGCTCCAACTGTTCAAAACAGTGCGCAATCCAGCCAGCCGTTCGCGCCATCGCAAAAATCGGCGTAAACAGGTCACTCTCTAGCCCCAGCCCGTGCAGCAGCAGCGCCGTGTAATATTCAACATTTGTTTGTAGATTACGCCCCGGTTTATATTCCTCAAGCAGCCGCAGCGCGTTCGTTTCTACCGCCTTCGCTAGCTGATACAGTTCTAAATCGCCATCGGCCGCATACATTTTTTCGGCCGCACGTGCCAACACCACCGCACGCGGATCGTACACTTTGTAAACGCGATGCCCGAACCCCATCAAACGCTCCTCGTTGTCCAATTTGGCCCGCAACACAGGCTCAATATTTGCCTCACTACCAATCTCAAACACCATATCAAGCGCAGGGCCAGGTGCGCCGCCGTGCAGTCGGCCCTTCAACGCGCCGATTGCACCCAGAACGGCTGAGAGCAAATCGCTTTCGGTGGAAATGATGACACGGGCGGTGAAGGTGCTGGCGTTTAATCCATGATCGACCACGGTGTTGAGGTAGGTTTCTAATCCACGTGTCTTGGCGGCCGAAGGTGTTTCGCCCGTCAACATGTATAAAAAGTTGGCGGCGTGCGACAAGGTTGGATCAGGCGCGATGGGCGACAATTGCTGCATCATACGCCAATAAGCCGCCACAACCGTTGGGATTCGGGCCAATGTTGTGAAGGCGATACATTGATTATCAATATTGACATTACTATCAACACGATCAATACATATCGACCCCAGAACAGTTTGCAACGCATCCATTGTCGCACCTTGCAACGCGACAATCTTTTCGAGGTGGGTCAAAACTAGCTCTGGCAACGCACGCTGCTCAGCCAACGCCTGAGAAAACTGGCCTAGTTGAGCCTCGTTCGGCAGTTTTCCATACCACAAGAGATACACCATCGACTCGAAACTGACCGCAGGGGCGATCTCCTCAAGCAGATACCCACCGATCAACAGTTCACCTGCGATGCCATCAACGCGACTTAATCTTGTTTCGGCCGCTACGACCCCTTCCAAACCAGCGACATAGCCATTTAACTTGTTCAAAAAGCACTCCATGAAGACTCAACACATCATTACATACATTAAGCTGGGTAGCGAAAGCTTGTGAGGGTCAATATTCAACGGTAGATTCCAAATACCCTGTCAAAACACATGCCATCTTCACAACAATTTCGGTACAAATTCCCGTTTACAATCCGCTTTACTCAGCCATCAAATGCGTTAAACCTTGCACTAAATATTGATTCCAGTATTCATCCATCAGCATACGTTGTCAATCTTGACAACATAATCAACGTACCGTATGATTGAGATTAATAGGTTTTGGGTGACTTGTGGTGAGTTGGATTGACAGTCTGCTCTGCACATAACCCAGCCTCCTGTCGCATATTTGCCCGATATTGCCGACTAGGTGCAATAAGCATCCAATCAGTTGTTTTCTACAATTCTGACCTTTAGTTAGATTATGTGATTACTCAAAATTGGGTCCTTAGCAGCTGACTTGTTAGTATTTTTATTACTATTAAGTCCTCTTCATGAGGCAGACTGTCAATCCTTACCATGTAAATTATCAACCTGTTTGCTGATTGATTTATACTGAGCCAGGCGTGGACTTTTGACTTATCCTCAATCGGTGCATTAGAGCGGGTAGATCCTTTGGAGCTGTGAGACTTCCCTCTCATATTCCACAAATACAAAAGACGGCAACCTTGCTGTCTTTTTTTTGCGTTCTTACCACGATATATTTTAACGTTTGGTGTGGTCGACTTTTGTATGTCTGTTGGAAAATACCTCACGGCGCAGGACGCCGCACGACAACTTGGTATCAGTACGGCAACATTGTATTCATACGTGAGCCGTGGCCTTTTACGATCCGAAGCGGCCGAGGGAAGAACACGTGCGAAGCGTTATTTGACAGAGGACGTGGAGCGGCTGAAACGGCGACAGTCGATGCGGCGTAATCCAGAAAAATCGGCCGAAATGGCGCTCAATTTTGGCTCCCCCGTTTTAAACTCCAGCATCACGCTTATCAAACATGGCAAACAATATTATCGTGGGCAAGAGGTTAACCAGCTAGCCCAAACCCGTTGCTTTGAGGAAATCGCCGCGCTGTTGTGGACAGGTGATTTTGACAAACAGCGGCTGTTATTCCCTCCCCCGCTTCTAATCCAACCGCCCCCCCAAACGTCTACGCTGCCGCTTATTGAGCGTTTCCAGACGATATTAACACACGCTGCACCACAAGATTTGGCGGCTTACGGCTTTTTGCCTGATGCGGTTGCAAATACGGGCGCACGCATTTTGCACCTGATAACTTGCAGCGCAATCAACATTACTTCGGCCGAATTTGGCAGTTCAATCGCCCAAACGTTGCAACAAGCTTGGTTACCCAATCAACCTAAGGCGCGTGCATTGCTTGAAGCGGCGCTCATTGTCAGCGCAGATCATGAGCTGAACGTTTCTGCTTTTACCGCACGCTGCATCGCTTCGGCACGTGCCACCCCTTATGCAGCTGTCATTGGCGGGCTGTCGGCGCTGTCAGGGTATCGGCACGGCGGCGCAACTGACCGCGTCGCCGCCTTTTTTCGCGAGGCAGACGGTCACGTGCTAGGCGCGTTACGCAGCTATTTACAGCGCGGGCTGGCGTTGCCAGGGATTGGACATACCCTTTATCCGCAGGGAGATCCTCGCGGGACGCTGTTGTTTGAGTGGGTTCAGCGGGAGTATGGGGAAACACACGGGGCAAGGTTGGGGAAAGAGGTGGCGGAGGCGGTTAGGGATAATTTCGGCCGAAAACCAAACATCGACTTTGCACTGGTCACGCTAGCGCGTGCGCTTGAGCTGCCGGCCGATGCGCCGTTGACGCTGTTCGCTATCGGCCGAACAGCGGGCTGGATCAGCCACATTATCGAACAGTACGCCTCTGAGGAACTTATCCGCCCACGCGCCCGCTACACGGGAGATGCGCCAAGCGGCTAATGGTGTGTCAACAGAAAGCGTCCTGCTATTCTCTGGCCATAATTTGCCGAACAGCTTCAATATCTTTTGTAATCTGCACTTTTAAGGCTCCAAGACCGCTAAATTTTTGCTCGTCGCGAACACGTTCGATAAATTCGACTGTGACCTCTTGATCATAGATGTCGCGGTCAAAGTCGAGAATATGTGGTTCGACGGTGACGTGGGTTGAGCCGTCTACTGTCGGCCGAACGCCGACATTGGTTGCACCAATAAACGCCTCACCCGCAACCCAAACCCGTGTCGCATACACGCCATAGGCAGGCAATAGTTGTCTGTCCCAAACACCAACATTGGCAGTTGGAATTCCAATCGTGCGCCCAAGCTGTTTCCCAAGCAAAATCGGGCCGTGCACGGCATAAGGATGCCCCAAACAACGCGCCGCTTCACGCACATCGCCAGCCCGTAGACTGCGACGAATGCGCGAACTGCTAATCGTTTCCGTCTCGACGCCTTCCACAGAGCGCAATAACGGCAGCAGCACGCTATCAAAAAGATGGACAGAAAAGCCGTGTTGGGTTCCCTGTGCCGACAAAAACGCAAAATCTCCTTCGCGCTTGTATCCTAGACTAAAGTTGCCGCCCCAAAGCTGCCGCAAATCAAGATAGTCAACCATCTGCTGAACGAATGAGGCCGCGCGTGTATGCCGCACAGCCTCATTAAAGGGGTGCGAGATGACCAGTTCGATACCGTTGTCAGCTAATCGAGCCACTCGATCGGCAAGCGGCATCAAATAGTAACGGCTCATATCACCGCGAATAATTTCGCGTGGGTGCGGAAAAAATGTCAGCGCAGCGGGACGCGCACCAATCGCGTGCGCCGCTTCTACAACGCTTTTCAAGACAGCTTGATGCCCTAAATGAACGCCATCAAAATTCCCAATTGCCAAGACAGTTGGGACGCGCTCTGTTACATCCGAAATATGTTCAACATGTTGCCAGCTCATTAAACACAATTCTATATCGACCGTATGTTGGGGAAAAGCGAATAGGCGGGAAATGGCAAAAATGACCCAAAGATAACGCGACGCTATAATTCTTGTATGGAACCACAAGCAGCGCGTGAAACAGAGTTATTACAAACAATTCAGACAGGGCTTACACAAGGGGCGCAGGCGCATCTCGATAAGCTGATGGAAAAACGGGACGCCTCCCCATTTGAGGACGTTTTGAGCCAGCAAGAGCATGCCGAGCTGGCCGATTTACTTGATCAAGTTGAGGCATTGCAACTTCGGCGCATGGATGCCCTGATCGATCTTGCCGAGTTGCGCGATGTGGGGGTAACGACGCTGATGTTTGAGCTAGAAATTCTGACAGAGGAGAGTCAAACAAACAAGTAAATTAGCGCGTTAAACAGATCACGAAAAGTTCTGACCCATTCCATCTTCTCAAAAATCCACGGAACTCCTCGTTCCGCTGCTCCGCGGCTTCTTCTTCTCTCAAAACCTGTGAATCTTTGTTTGTACTCTACTTATGATAACTGGTAGAAAGAACGCAGAAAGCGGTTAAATGTTTCGCGCAAATAGGGACGCAACCCTGCAATCGGCTGGTAAATTGTGCCTGAGAGATCGCTTTCATCGTAGGTGCTGATTGAGCGCCAGATGTCGCGGCGTGCGCCAGGATCGTTGGGGAGCTGGCGGAACCAATGGTTAAAGCGGGGAAGCCATGTGAGCAAGATATAGAGGCAGCGTGCGGCTGGGATAGCGCGGCGTAGTTCGCGCGTTTGGGCGTTGTTTCCAAGTTCGGCCGAAATTGACAAAATATAATTATCAATTATCGTCTCCTCGTCCAAAGGCCACGTATTACGCGCCCGCCAATTCATCTGATCGTCCTGCAACAGCCCAAACGTCTCAATAAACGCCATCAGATCACAAACCCCAGGCCCAATCGCCACCTCTTGCCAATCAACCAAATAGCGCGTACCTAGCACGCTCACACGCCAATTAAACTGGCCCGGATACCCATGCACCAATGTTAACGGCAGTTCACGCAACGGGTGCAGCATCGGCAGCGGATCGTCCAATAAATCCCCCATCGCTCGCAACTGTTTTTCACCGATCACCCCTTGCCAGCCGTCAAGGTCCAACAAGATATTCAGCCCGTTGGCCGCTTCAAGCCAGCGCGGAGCCAGCCCCTGCACCGTGTGCATCGCGTGCTCTGAGACAGTTTGTGGCGTCCATCCGGGATAGATTTTACGCAACGATTGTTTGCTTTGCGCTTTGCGTTCGCGTCCTAACAGAAACGGCAGCCACGTCTGTTCCAACAACAAATCCTTGCGCCCCCAAAACATCGCATGCTGGCTTGCCAAATCCTGCACCATTGCGGCGACATCATCCCGATGCCACGTGTCTGGCGTCTTGTCGTGCGGCGTATCTGACAGCACAATCCAAGCTTGCTTCCCATCAACATGATTTAACCAGCAATGTGGCGCAAGCAAAGGGCGTTGATCAAGAAACTCGCGATAAAAATATGCCTCACGCGCAATGGTGCGCTTCCCGATCAGGGTCACGGGGTCAGATGTCCCCGCAATGTTTAGCACATAGCGCGTGTAATTTGCACCCGCATCCTCTGTCGTCACCGAAGTGACGCGCATATCAGCAACGCCATTTGTTTGGCGTAGCAATCGTGTCCAACTATTTGGGTCAAGCTGTTGTAATTCGTAAACGCGCTGTGATGAACGTGAAGGCTTCATTCAATGCATTGTAATAAGATCAAAGGAAAATGAAAAGTAGGAATAAAAATATAAAATTTACGCAAAGCAATAAGAAAACGTTGGCCGAGCCTGCCGAAGTCAATATTTGTCTGCTAAAACCCTTCAACATGCTCAAGTCACACAACCCTAGTACTATCAACCCCGTATAAATTGAATCTTAAGTACTATTGATATTTTCAGTGTTAACGTCCTATTTATGTGGTTGTAAGGTTGGTTGTAACCTTTAAACCCTATTATCTTGTTTAGAAGCGTTCACCTCCTCTATTCATTAAGAAGCGTTCACCCCCAAATTTGTTGAGTGACCTTTGCTCAGCACCTCGGATAACGGCTTGATTTGTGAACCTCACACTCAAGTCCCGCATAATTGCCCCCCTTTGGCAATGAGCTAGGCGCAGCCGCCCCCTGATGGCTGCGCTATTGGCTTTTCTGGTGGATGGTTGCGAATTCATTTTTTGGTCGTCATAATTATTTTGATGAACTTAGCAGATTTGGTCACAGCACGATTTTCGGCCGAACAGCAACACGCCCTACACTTAATTGCTGATTTTTCGGCCGAAACAGACACCCTAACCTACCTCGTTGGTGGGATCGTTCGCGATCTGCTGCTCAACCAACCGCTGCACGACATCGACATGGCAACTGTGGGCAACGCGATTACGTTTGCCACCCAGATACAAACGCGACACGGCGGGACGCTTCTCACACACGCACAGTTCAAAACGGCAACGTGGACACTCAATGAGACGCTCGCACCGATCGATCTGATCAGCGCCCGCAGCGAAACCTACGCACGGCCAGCAACACTGCCCACCGTTTCTGTGGGAACGATGCATGATGATCTCTCGCGCCGCGACTTTACAATCAACACGCTTGCTATGCGGCTGGATGGGCATGCATTTGGGGAGTTAGTTGATCTGTTTGATGGTTCGGCCGATTTGCAAGCCAAACTAATCCGTATCCTGCATGCACAAAGCTTTATTGATGACCCAACACGCCTGTTTCGTGCGGTACGGTATGAGCAACGCCTCGGTTTTTCGCTTGCACCCGCAACGCTGACACAATTTATCAAAGCGGTCGATGGCGTTCACTTACTGACGCCAGCACGTGTGCGGCATGAACTCCAGCACATTTTCACAGAATCAAAGCGTTTTGCCATGCTGGCGCGTTTGTCTGAGCTGGGTGTTTTAGCCGCAATTCATCCGATGCTACGCTGGCAACCAGAATGGGCACATTCATTGGCATCTTTGGCCGACACACCCTTCGCTAATCAGTTTGAGCCACAGCTATTGCTTTGGCTCAGTTGGTTAGAGTTAGATGCGCAGCAGGCTATTTTGGCTCGTCTAGGCGTTCGCAGGAAAGCGATCACATCGGCCGAAGCGGTCGACAACATCCAAACCGCTCTCGCCTCTCTGCCGCAAAATACGACGCCGAGCACAATCGAGCGCACATTGCGCCCGTTTGCCAAACTATCACTTGCGCGTCAACTTGCAGGCATTCGCCAAGCGGGTTCTCACATCGGCCGCTGGCTTGCCCGCTACGAGTCTGAATGGCAACACGTCAGGCCAGCGCATACGGGCGCACACCTTCGCGCCCTTGGCCTACCGCCAGGGCCGCGCTTCCGCGACATTTTGGGCGCGTTGCGTGCGGCACGCTTAGATGGGCAGGTGCAAACATTTGAGGGTGAACAGAAACTTTTAGCGGGCATTCTCAAACGCGGGGTATAATTTGCGCATGAGTTTTATTACACGAATTGTCACAAACCTTCTGCTTGAACGACCCGCCCGCAAAAAAGATTATGCAGCGTTTGTCAAAATCTATGAAACAAAAGGACGCGCAATCCAAGATAAGTTGGGCGGTGCGCAAGATAATGAAAAAAATAATAAAACGCTGAGCCACATTATCGGTATTGAGCGTTGGGGGCAAAGCCGCCTGCGCGTTGCGATGGGCGACCCGTTTATTGATGAAGAGTATGATGTGCGTCATCGTCCTGCACGCGACACAAGCTGGTCAGACTTAAAGAGCCAGTTTGCAGAAACACGGGCGGGGTCTGTGGCGTTGATACGCGAATTTTCGGCCGAAAATATACCCGCCAGCACAAAAATAGCCCATAATCAGTTTGGTGAAGTCAGCATAGGCGCTTGGCTTCAATATCTACAATTCCATGCGTCAACCGAAGCGCGAGGCATCAAATAGATAAGCAAGCGGCCTCAAAACGCAGACATAAACAGTGATGTTTATCTATTGTGTATGTGACCTGCTCGATCTAAATGAGTCCAATTAATTATGACTGAAAAAGAAATCGAAGAACTGTACGATTCGTTTATGCAGTGCGTCAATAAAGTTGAACAAGCCAAAACGGATAAAGCACGTGCAAAATGGCTCAAGCTAGCCAAAGAAGATCACGAAGATATTAACGCTAATCGCACCCAATTTAGCAGTCCCCAATTGCGTCGCATCAAACGCTCAATCGAATATGTTGAATCATTAGAAACTGAATAAGCAAGAGGTGTGTTTTATCGCCGCTTTCTCCTGACAATCATAAGAAACGAGTCTCTGCTGTAGTATTGCAGCAACAGGTGCTGCAACAGCGGGTTGATGTCTCCATATGTTTCTTGACAGCCTAAGCTTCTAAAACTCTGATTATCGGTGAGTTGTTACCATGTGGTTTTAAGTAGGTCACAAAAAAATTCGATCAATAAACCTCAGAAGTTTGTCGCCATTTACTCTGGCCTGTACATAAAAAACCTCTGAGTTTTTCGTCAATGATTAATCGTGACCTATTTGATTATTCTGGGGTGCGAGGCCTTTAGTTGTCCATTTTGATGTTGCTTGATAGTCATCTAAACAGCATCCAACAATAATTCCTATTTAATTTAGCCATCAATTATAGAGGCGCTTAAAACGCTGAGTTTTTGAATTTTGAGAGAACACTCTCTGGTACGCTGCCCCTTTCCGCACGTTGGCACTTTTGCGATTGAATTAAAACTACCCTTGAAAACAAAAAAACGCATGGATGGTCATCCATGCGTTTCACTCAATAGAAGGAGAAGGAGAAGGTTATAGATATGGAAACAAGAATAATGTTTCCTGCATATTGTCACTTAATTTTCTTCAATTCTTGTGACGCGCTGCGTTATAAAGAATATAACATTTCGGAATTTCTCTGTCAATATACATTTGTGAAAAAATGCGCAAGTTAGCGTAAGAAACAGATAAATATTTGTGCAATAATTCACAATGGAAATTTACGGGGTTGGAATCGGCATTTCTGGCGCAGGTAGCCACAGCAACGTCTCTAAAATGTTAAGCGTATTGTGCAATTCAGTTAGCACAGGACGCATCTGAACATCATCAAGCATCGTGTTGAGCGGCAGCGGAATACTTGTGTTTAGGTTCACATCAAGAGCAAGCGGCGAGCCATCGAGGCTTTGCAGCGGGATCATTTCATCAATTGGAACATCTAAAGTAAGGTTGATTGGCACATCAAGCGTGACAGGAAGTGTTGTGCTAATCGGCACGCTGACATTCTCATTAATTGGTACTTCAATGTCGATTGGCACATCAATATAAATGACCGCGCCCTGAATGTTGATCGGCGCTTGGATAATATCGCTAATGCGGACGCTTGTGTTGATCGGTACGGTCAACTGATCTTGAAACGGAATTGTAGATTCAACGTTGACAACAGCGTTGATTGGAACCTGAATCACATCGTTAAAACGCACCTGTTCGTTGGCGGGAAAGCTAAGGCTATCGCTTAAATTTACTTCCATCGGATACCCTTGATATGTTTCAAGCGTTTTCAACGACTGGTACAAATTCTGATTGGCCTGTGTTAATGATTCAGCAACCATGTTGCGCATGATCAGAAAGGCGCTAACCGTAATGAGATTAATTGCCAGGGCAGCAATCGCGATGGCCCAAACCCAAATATTGCGTTCGTTCGATGATGACATATTGTTTCCTAGACCTGTTTTCCATTTAAATTCAATGGCTAGGAGTATAATGCGTTGGAACTCAAACGGGAAACGTCACGCGAAACGTGATTAATAGAAATGAGTGCTACCAGTCTGATTGATAGCCGTATTGGTGTAATTTATGATGCGATTTGTACGTGATTTCGGCCGAATGTTGTTAGCAATGCTGCTAATAAACTTACTGCTCATCTGGTTGCTCGGCACGTTTGGCGTTTGGGGCCGCTGGGCAAGTCAAGTTTCAGCACAGCGCGATGAGATGCGCGGTGGGGTTGTCCTCACAGACAACGAGCGCCCTCTAATCAGCGACATCCTCCTCTTGCCGACACCTCAACTAAGCAATCTATCTGTTGAAACTCAGGGGTTAGAAGCGGCCATCAACGGCGAAGCCGATCTCAGCATCAGCGCACGCTTGCTCAAAATCTCAGCCTCCATCACAATGCCGCCTGACGCATCCACGCACTTTTTGCCAAACGACAGCGCGTTTGATTATCTCCCCACTCAATCTGTTGAAACATTGTTGAATAGCCCAACCGCCGCAGCCAGTTTGCTCAATAAGCACGTTGTGGCTTCTGCGTTGTCCAAACCGCTTGTGTCACAAATGGATACGTTGACTTTGGCAAGCGGGGGGTCATGGCCCATTCGTGCGGACGATAACGTGCTGCACATTGGCAATGCGGGGGCAATTTCGGCCGAAATCCCCCACACTAACGGATTCGTCCACAAAATTGACCGCGTCTTGCTACCCAACGAAGGCGTTTCGATTGACACACCTGATGGCACAACCGAGATTGACTACAACGGCACATTTATCACAATAAACGGGTCAGGTCAGGCCAACATGCTCGTTATTTTGCACGACGGCCAAACCAACTTTGGCAATGCGCTTGTCAACACAGAGGGCCGCTGGTCGCTCAGCGGCAATCTACACGCAGGGCGACATGAGTTTGTCGCCTACCTTGTGCAGCCTAGCGACCGATTCCCGCTTGCCGCGTCTGTGCCAATTATTTTGACATCGGAGTAGGATGCGCGAGGATAGCGTTGTTATCTAACGGCTCCAAAACGCAATCTCGCCTGCAATAACTTTTGTGGGCAACGACCCGTCAGCAGGAAAACGATAGATTATGGTGACGCCATTTTCTTGTACAGGCATCACCATAGCGCGGCTGTCTGGCGACCAGAGAGAGTGGCTGTGTGCATATTGGTCAAAGAAAGGGATAAACTGACGAATAAACAGCTCGCTGGGCAAAAATCGGCCGATAACCCGCGTTTCCCCTGTCGCGACCTCTAAAATAGACAAATTTAATTGTGCGTTGTTCTCGTCCTGAATCGGCCGAATGGGGGAATCAGACGCTAACACGGTACGCGCCTGATTGACTTCCTGCTCTGATTGCCCGCGATCGGCAAGCGTAAAATACGCAATTTTGCTGCCATCAGGCGACCAATAATAAGTAATCACATCCTCGTCGACCATCAATCTTGGCTCACCCGTGGCCTCAACGAGCCAAAGACCGCCATAGGCCGAAAGCGTAGCACGGCGCGGGGTTGTGTAAGCGAGTTGATTTCTGACGGGACTCCATGCAAAAGCGATCAGGCCAACATGTTGAATGCTGTTCTGCTCGACGCCGCCACGATCGGCAATCACAAGCCGTTGGCTACGGCGCGGGCCAGATGAATAGGCGATGTATGCGTCATCGGCCGAAATATCGGGCGAGGCAAAAAATGCGCCCGCCTCAATCTCCTCACCAATCTCACCGTTTGCCATATTCAAAAAAGCGAAATCGGCGTGAGACGTTCCGCCCGTATTAAACAGCAATTCGCTTCCGTCCGAATTCCAATCCCAGTAAAAAGGCGCACCAAACGCCATTAACCGACTGTCTGCCGAGCCATCGCTAGGAACCACATTGAGGTTTAGAACTGAGAGGTCTCCTTCGCTGGGGCTAATAAAGCTGACTTGCTGGCTATTTGGCGACCAATTGAGATAGATGGGGCGCACGTCTGAGGTGAAGATGGGCTGTGGTGTCGTTTCGGCCGAATCTTCCAACACATAGATCCCTTCTGGGCTGTCACCAATCACAGCAATCTGTGAATTATCGGGCGACCATGCAGGGAACGAGTAGCCAACACGATCGCTGCGCTGCGTCAATGTGCGTAAACCGCTGCCGTCAGGATTAATCGTCAATAGCTGTTGATCGGCCGAGACAACCAAAATACGACCCGCCCGTGCTTGGACAGCTTGCGTTAGCAATAGTTTCACGCCCGTTTCTTCTTTGATGGGTTTAGCGACAGGGGTTGTTGTGACAGGTGGTTCAATGGTTAGTTGTGCAACCAGTGTTGGTGTGGTTTCGGCCGAAGTAGTCACACTACCCGACATAACCAACGTAAGAACCAACCCTATCACCATCATCACAATAAAAATCACAACCATCACCGACACGCTTATCAAACCAATAACGCCAATATTTTGAGCTGAGTCATCATTCATAGGGTACTCCATCTATAGATACAAAGCTGTCAAAGGCACAAACAGGGCCATCAGATAGCAAGCAGGCTAATAAAAGAATCAAATCATCTACACGACTTTATGCACAGTTATTTTCTTAAAACAACCTAGTTGCTTGTTCAAATCATTTTAAACTACCTCGCATTGTAACGAAGGTAGAACTGAAATGCTTATGCTATCACAGTGACGGAGACCGACGTTCCTTGTGTGATTTGGGAGTCAATTTGCAGCTTGGCATCGATCAACTCAGCACGTTCATGAATGCCGAGCAGTCCGAAGTGACCAATTGTAGCCATTTCGCCAATGCTTTGTGGAACTTGGAAGCCTTGACCGTTGTCGCGAACGGTTAGGGTTG
>JBMZDF010000042.1:0-20963 GCA_049614105.1 Promineifilaceae bacterium (SeqCode) | reverse complement strand
TTGGCGCTTTACAAGAATTTTTCTCCCGTGAACATACATTTGACCGCGTGATGGGAACATCCGCAGGCGCAATTACAGCCACACTGCTGGCGGCGGGCTATAACACGGACGAGTTGCTAACCGCACTCAACGAGCAAGATGGCAAGGGCAACCCAATTTTTGCAAGTTTTATGGGCGCTCCCCCCGCCCTAACCCGCGACGAGATCCAAACAAGTGACATTCGCGCCATTTTAAGCAGTGTCAACTCAATTTTGATTCCCGACTTTATCGAGCGACGACTCGATGATGCAATCGCGAACCTGATGGCTCGCAGCTCGCGCTTTATCAATCTGTTCGCCTTTGTACAGCGCGGCGGCTGGTATTCGGCCCACGCTTTTATCGACTGGCTCTCACGCAAACTAGACGAAGGCACATTCCAAGAACAACCGCGCAACTTCAGTAAAATGACCTTGGCCGAGTTCTTTGCGGCAACCAAAACAGAGCTAACGATGATCGCGGCCGATGTGACGGACGCACAAATTCTGATTCTCAACCATCGTACCGCGCCCAACCTGCCCCTCGTTTATGCGGTTCGCATGTCGATGAGCATCCCGCTTTTGTGGGACGAAGTCATCTGGCAACCGTCGTGGGGAACGTATCGTGATCGCGATATGACCAGCCACGCGATTGTTGACGGGGGCGTCCTTTCCAACTTCCCCATTGAGCTATTCGTTTCTGGCGAGTCGTTTGTCACAGATGTCATGGGGCCGAAACAGTCAACCGACATTCTGGGCTGTCTGATCGAAGCCAAAATGCCAGTTCTAGACGCCCCAGCCCCTCCAGGGAAAAAGAAACTAGGGTTTTTATCAGGTGCGGGCAACCTCGAAACGGTTCATCGACTGAGCGGGTTGGTAGAAACAATTCTTGAGGCGCGTGACAAGGTTGTGATCGAGGCGTTTGAGCATTTGATCGTCTGTTGTCCTGCAAAAGGGTATGGGACGACTGAGTTTAATATGAGCGAAGAACGTCGCAAGGCGCTTGTCACGGCGGGACGCAACGCTATGCGCGATTATTTCGAGCGTCCTGAACCTGCCGACTCTCGCGGGATGGGTGGCTTGCTAGAGGATCCGTCGGTGGAGATTGCGGCACGACGCGCACGTCGACTTTTAGGGGATTGAATTTGGTGTGAAATTTTATTTCGGCCGAAATCCCCCTATCTTCCTATAGCATTTCACAACTCTTTCACACTCGGCCTGTATTATTAGCACCAACAACTCAACAACACATTTATCGCCAGATAATGATGCTGTTGAACTCCCCAATCTTCTTCCCCCCTCTGTCCATGCGCTCTCGCTTTACGAAACAGCCATCTTTTAGATGGCTGTTTTGTTGTCCACCGCAACCGCACCCAACTCCTCTCAAACACAAAAAGGTGTGTACGACATAATCGCACACACCTTTTCACAGAACTTTATTTTTTGGCGCTTTTGTGATCAGATCACAGACGGTTGGCGCTCTGTTTGAAACAGAGCGTCATTACCAGCGCTTCTCTAAATCTGCTTTGTGCAAACCAAGCAGCGCCAGCCGCGCTTCGTCGATTGGCGATTCCGCAGTGGGTGGCACATAGAGCGTGGAAATACTCATCAGACGCGCCTCTGGTAAATCACGCAACGCAAGCGGTTCAATTCGCGAACGGTAGTTGGGGTGCGGGGCGGCTTCATAGAGTACGACTTCATGATCGAGCGTGTATATCTCGGCTAGCACATCAACAAGCAAGCACAATCCCTGTTTTTCTTTGGTTGCCGTGACGCCCAGATGACCAATCACGCCGATCTGCCAAATAACAAGGTGGGCGTGCGGATCGGGTCGGCGGTGGCGAATCAAGAAATCAGTTGCCTCATAACTTTGACAGCCCATTTGGGCAGGGTCAACGCCAAGGTCGGCAAAGAGGCAATCTTCGGCCGAAATTCCAGGACACATCCACGCATCAAACCCTTCTGCATGTGCCTGCCGAATCGCCGCATGGGACGGCACAACAAACACACCTGGATGCCCATAAAACACGGCGCAAACCTGCATGCCCTGTCGTACAAAGCTCAAAATGCGTTCGACCATGTGGCCATAGGTGTCGGCTCGCCGGTTATTATTATGGTAGAGCGGGATCAGAGATTCGGCCGAAGCATTCAATCCCGTCATCCACGCTGGTCCCCAAGCGCCAGGAATAACATACAACACCTTCTCAGCTTCACAAATAAACCGCTCCGCCTGCGCTGTCAAATGCGTCGCGTACTGAATACCGCTGCCAACGACTATTAATGATCCCTTTTTCATCGGTTGATGCGAAACAAGACAAAGCTCTTTTCGTCTTTGTCTCTCACCGCGTAACTCCATAAACCTCTATTTTCTTGAATCTATATGGCAGGTATCAATTCCTACACAGAACATCCCGAAAGGAGAGATCTGATCCCCCTCCCCTCGGGAGGGGCTAGGGGAGGGTGCTTTTCTTAACACATGACGCAACCCCTCAGATAGTTACCTGCCACAAACTATTCGCGGAATTCGCCGTTTGGATCGTTCACCACAATCTCCGTGCGGCTTAAAGATCCCATCCACACATCGCCCTTATACTCAACATAAACCATACCGTGAACGAAGGTGTCTGTATCTTTGTCTGAGCCTCGATTGATCGAGTTTGGCGTCTGCGTATGTGCAATCACTAGCTGCCCGTTGGCATCATACACGTTGTACAGATAAAAGGCTGAGTCTGAGCCACTAACCTGCACGCGAAAACGTGGCCCTTCCTTCATCGGTTTAAGGCTCGTTTTGATCAAGTATTGAATCTGCCACGAATCACAGATTGTGCTGGCGTGTACTTTATTTAATGATCCCTTCTTGTAAGAAATACTTTCCATAATCCGCCCGTTGTTTTTTGAACAACGTTGAACAGTTGCAACCATGCCTACATGGACATCAATGGAGCCAACTGGCTTCACATCTGTATTCGTGCTAGTCATCACTTGGAAAATGATGCCGCCGGCATCATCCATCATGTAAAGACCACCAGCCTCGACTTGATTGCCTGTGGGCATTGCACTTTGGTTAGTGCGATAGAATGGGGAATTGTTAATACTCATAAATATCTCCTTTCAAACATGCTTCAAGTAGATCACACGTAGTTATTGACGAAAACCTCTGAGGTTTATTGATCGAAACTTTCTGCGATCTACTTTGTTATGTTTAAGCTATTTTTGATTGTGTATCAAATTCTGCAAATGCAGGTGAAACCGTTTACGGCAACAAAATGTGCTGTCGCAGGGCATCAACCTACATGAAATGCATGTTGATACATGGTGGTCAAAAATACCAAAAACTTAGGTTGTCAAACAATATGTTTTCTAATGGTGACAAAGGCATGCGAACAGCTCCCCCTGAGAACACGGGTTCCTAAAAACCTGACTACCCTTGAATCATTAGACTTTGACAATCATAACAAATGGCTGTGAGAGGGGTGTGAAATTGACCACTAAGTAGCATTGTTTGGGTCATTGCTTTTCGCGCTAACTCAAAAATGAATCACTTGGTTGACAACCTGCTGCAACGTGGGGCTTGTCTGCCCGCCTATCAACAGTGGTTTTGCTGATTGGGGCAGTCGGGCCATCATTTTTATCGCGCCGCGATGCGTTTCCCAACTGCTTGCGGGGTGCTGTTCCACAAAAGCAGCCAACGCGGCAGCCTGCTTCACCTGCCCTCCTGCGTTTAGCTGCACGGCGGAGTCAAGCAGAATGTCTAGAATCAACGGCGGGGATTCGACTTTGACTGCCAGTTCGAGCGCATTATGCAAATAGCTACTCTGCCCAGTTAAACGGCCCAGATAGTGAAGTGATGTCGCTTGCGCCTGATAAACATGGCTGTTACGTCCAAGGTTCAAGGCATCTTCATACATCTTTTGGGCCATCGCATCATTCCCAATTGCCTGTGTCACTAGCCCCAGATTATTCAACACCAATGCAGCGCCCGTTTCGTTATGCAGCCGTTGACACATATCCAAACTTTGCTGTAAATATCGCTCGGCGTCCGTGTAATTTTCACGACGATAGGCTGTGATTCCCAAGAAGCGCAGCGCGTGCGCAATCCCAAACTCATAGTCAAGGGCGGCAAACTTTTGGAGCGCATTCTGATGGTACGTTTCTGCTGCCTTGTAGTTGCCAAATGATTGTTCAACCGCGCCCAGCCCCATCAGGATAAAAGCCAAACGATGTGGCTCTGCAAAGGTTTCGGCAAGCGCATAAGCTTCCTTGAGCAACGTGCGGGCTTCAGCATAATGCCCTTGCAAATAGGTCACAATTCCCAGCGTTTGCAACGCGAGTTGATGCTCCTTTTGGAGCCGCATCTGTTTGGTTAACACTAGCGCCCGACGCAAAATTTGCTCTGCATCGACCAGTTTGCCCATTGTGTAGAGGTATTCGCCACGATAAAGGGTGAGCTGTGCGATCAGCGTTGTTGTGGCCTGATTGGTCAGCTTTGTTTCAAGCTGGCTCATAATTCGGCCGAAAAACTCCACCCCCTCCTGATACAAGCTACGCATCGCATGATACTGATACACACTTTCCAACGAACGACTTAACGGCTCTATCTGCTGCTGATCTGCCCCATAAAGCCACGCTTGATAAACATTGCCAACCTCACGATTGATCGCATGCAGCGCCTCTGACTGCTGCCCACCGTACAGTTCCCCGCGCCGCTCCTGTAAAAATTTGGCATAGTAATGGAGATGATTGTCCCGAATCGGTTGCGGGTTGAGCAGCTTTTCGGCCGAAAACTGCCTCAACAGCGCGTGCAGCCGATAACGCCCCTCTCCATCCTGCCGCACAAGCGACTTGTTCACCAAACTATACAGCCCAAAAAGCGACGCATCACAAATAGCCTGCGCCGCCTCAAGTGAAAACCCGCCGCGAAAAATCGACAGTCGCGACAAAAGCTGCTGATCGGCTTTGCTTAACAAAGCCCATGAATAGTCAAAAACAGCACGAATGCTGCGGTGACGATCGGCGACATCATGGCGGATCGTTTCTAGGAGGTCTAGGGATCGGCCGATTTTGCGCATAATTTCCGCACAGGACATCATCCGCACCCACGCCGCCGCCATTTCAATCGCCAGCGGCATCCCTTCGACCAGTTGGCAAATCCTTACCACCTCTTTTTGAGCGACCGTTAGCACAAAATCATGTCGCACCTGCCGCGCTCGCTGCACAAATAGTTGAACGGCCCCATAACGGCCGACGCCTCGCATCAACAGCGCAGGATTCGAGGGCTGCTCCACTGTCTTTGGATACGGCAACCCGCCAACCTGAAACAGCCACTCCTCAGCCAGCCGCAGCGCGGTGCGTGAGGTGACAACCAATTTGAGACCTGGCGCATCACGCAACAAAGCGCCAATAATGGCGGTGTGGGTGCTAAGATGCTCAAAATTATCGATCAGCCACAGTAGCGATTTGTCATGCAGAAACGTCTGAAGCTGTTGCAGTGGGTCCTCTGCGCCGTGCAGTTTCAGCGCCAGCGTATCGGCAAGCGCGGTCAACAGGCCATATTCAGATCGAACGGGGGTGAGGTCTGTCTGAACAGTGCCGTCTGCAAACAAATTCGATTGCTTTGATCGGCTAACTTGCATCTGGATCGCCTTAACGCCCAGACGAGTTTTACCAATCCCCCCTAGCCCAATCAAAGTTAACAGGCGAACAGACGGATCAGCCAACAATGCTTCGATCTGGGACAGCTCTTGCTCACGACCCACAAATGAGGTGTTTGGAATTTGCAAGGTTGCCATCACAAGACGCTTGGGTAATTGAGGGGGCAAATCGGCCGCATGAGGCTCAGGATCAGCACGATGGACTTGAAGCTGTGCGAACGCCTGCTGTGTCGATTCCTCTGGCTCCACGTCCAGTTCAGCCATCAAAATACGCTGACATTCCTCAAATTGACGCACAGCAGCATTTGCTTGCCCGCTGTGTGCGTACAGTCGCATCAACTGCACATGCGCCGCCTCGTTGAGCGGATCTAGGCTAAGCAGTCGTCTTGAGTGGGGGATGGCGAGGGACCAAGCGCGTTTTGCAACATGCTCATGTATAAGCTGCTGTAGTGCCTGCGCTAACTGTTGGCGCAAGCTTTCTTGTTCATAAAATTGCCATTCTTCAAAGGCGGGGGTGTCGCGCAGATAAAAGCCGCTTAGGAAGTCAGCTTGGTAGAGTTGTGTTGCCTGAACGCGATCCTGTTCAAGTGCCTCGCGAAATTGCCAAATGTCGGCTGTTATTTCGGCCGAACGAACAATCGCCATCGTCTGCACATCGGCCGCGATCCATCCATCTCCGACCCCTTTTTTCAAATCAGCCAGCGCCCGTCGCAGCGAGGCACGCGCTCGTTTAGGCGTTGCATCAGGCCACAACAGGGTCGTTAAATGGTCACGACTATGCGTTTGCTCCGTCACAGCGAGATAGCACAAGAGCGCGACCGCTTTACGTGTCACCACACGTACAGGCTTTTCTGCTAGAAAAATAGTAGGGGGTCCAAAACAACGAATATGCAACGCAAGCATTATGCCCCAGTGTAACCAACTGTTTAGGCATTTAGCAAGCGTAAAAACAGATCAATCTTGGACGAGATTGCCAGTTTGTCAGTACTTTAGTCACACTAGGCAACTAAAGTACTGACTTATTTGACGTAATGGCTTACGCAGTCGGCAGTTTATACGTTTTGTATTGCTGACGAATTAGCTTTTTGTCGAACTTGCCAGTGCTTGTTTTTGGCACTTCGTCGATATAAACGATGTCGTCAGGAAGCTGCCACTTTTCAAATGTTTCGGACAACAGGGCGTAGAGAGACGCTTTTGTGGGTGGTTCGGCCGAATTGGGATTCGTAACAACCAGCGCCAACGGACGCTCTGCCCACTTTGGATGCGCCACCGCGATCACGGTTGCCTCAAACACATCGGCGTGCGCCATCAACGCATTCTCAAGATCGACGGTCGAAATCCACTCGCCACCGCTCTTGATCAAGTCCTTCGTGCGGTCAACAATCTGCATATAGCCTTCGCTATCGATTGTCACCACATCACCTGTTTTGAACCAGCCATCGTCAAACGATCCGGCCGAACGTTCATCATCATAATATTCGCGAATCACGCAGGGGCCTTTCACCTGTAGCTCACCAACCGCTTTGCCGTCCCAAGGTTGAACCTCGCCCGATGCCTCATCCACAACACGCCACTCAACATGCGGCAACGGCAAGCCTTGTTTGGCTCGCAACTGCGCTTTCACGTCCTCATCCCAATCGCCCATGTACGCTTTGAGGAAGGAGAGACTGCCCAGCGGCGACATTTCCGTCATGCCCCAAGCGTGTGCGATTTCGACCCCGTATTTGTCGCGATAGGTGTCGATCATAAAGCGTGGTGCAGCGGAGCCACCGCAAGGAATACGGCGCAGGCTCGAAATATCGAGCGGGTTTGCTTCGAGATAGTTGAGCACGCCCAGCCAGATGGTCGGCACACCTGCTGTGAAACTTACTCGTTCGTCCGCCACAATTTGGGCCAAGTCGGCCGCCGCCATATATTTGGTCGGATAAACTTGCTTGCAGCCCATCAGCGCCGATGCATAGGGCATCCCCCATGACAAAACGTGGAACATTGGCACAAGCGGCATCACGACGTCTGATTCCATCAGGCCGAAATTCGCCGTGGTGCATTCGCTAAGCGCGTGCAGATAAATTGAGCGGTGGGAGTAAAGTGCGCCTTTGGGGTTGCCCGTTGTGCCGCTGGTGTAGCACATAGCGGCGGCGGTGTTTTCATCTAGGTCAGGCCAGTCGTAGCTGTCAGATTCGGCCGATAGCAGATCCTCATAGCTAACAACATTTGGAAGCGTCGTCTCAGGCAACGGCTTGCCTGGCTCTCCCATCACCACATAATGTGTCACATTGGGCAGCTTATCGGCAATTGGCTCAAGCAGCGAGAGAAGATTTTCATCCGCAAAAATCACGCGGTCGTCTGCATGGTTAACGATGTACTCAAGCTGACTTTCATGCAGACGCAAATTGAGCGTGTGGCAGATATTACCAGAGCAAGGGATGGCAAAATAAAGTTCGAGATGACGGTAGCTGTTCCAGCCAAACGTGCCGATGCGGCTACCTTGTTCGATGCCCAAACGATCAAGTGCGTTGGCCAGTTGGCAGCAGCGTTTGTAAAAATCGGCGTAGGTGTAACGATGAATGCCCCAATCCATTCGTGTGACAATCTCTTTTTTGGCAAACAAATTGTTGGCGCGTTCGAGAATCGGCCGAAGCGTCAACTGATAATCCATCATCAAACCTTGCATAACTTCTCCTTCATAAGACGGTTGTTTGGTAGGTTAGTTTCTCAACAACCCAGATTGAGCCTGAGTATACGACAAACCTATTTATGAGCGTCCCATTTATACTGTGTTCGGCCGAAACGGGCAGGTGCAGTATTACACTTGTCGATTTTGCAATTCATGCCTAACCTTGTATCGTTCTGAGATGTGGCAGTAGGTAGCAGGAAGCAAGAAGTAGGAAGTAACAAGCAAGCGGCTCATTTATCCCCTACACCTTACGCCTGACTCCTTACTCCAAGTCTGAATATTCTTAAACAACAGCACAAGCGACGCTTGGAGACCCCAAATGACATCTGCACACCCCATCGGCAGTTTACCGCCCATTGGCGAAATTCCAGAAAAAATGTTTGCCCAAACGATCCGTCAAGATCGCTTTGGCGACCCGCGCACCGCCTTCCAAGTGGAAGAGATTGACGTGCCGAGCATCAAACCACACGAAGTTCTGATCGGCACAATGGCGGCAGGTATCAACTTCAATAATGTATGGGCAGCTCGCGGCATCCCGATTGATGTCATTCGCATTCGCAAAAAAATGGGCGAACCGCATGATTTCCACGTGGGCGGCAGCGACGTTGCAGGCATCGTCTACGCCGTTGGCAGCGATGTCGACAACGTCAAAGTTGGCGATGAGGTGGTTACTCATCACGGCTACTGGAATTTGGAAGATCCGTGGGTGAAAGCGGGCAAAGACCCCATGATCGCGCCATCGGCCAACGTTTGGGGCTACAACACCAATTTCGGCTCTTTCGGCCAGTTTTGCGTGGCGCAAGCTCATCAGGTGATGCCCAAAGCGGACCATCTCACGTGGGAACAAGCCGCCTCTTGCTCACTTGTCGGCACAACGGCGTATCGTATGCTGTTCGGCTGGGAAGGTCATGTCTGTAAAGAAGGCGATGTTATACTCGTTTGGGGTGGATCTGGCGGCTTAGGCGTGCAGGCAATCCAGTTGGCGACCAACGCTGGCGCTCGCGTTGTCGCGGTTGTCTCTAGCGAGGAGCGCGGCGAATATTGCAAAAAGCTGGGCGCAGTTGGCTACATCAATCGCAAGGAATTTGACCATTGGGGCGTTCCGCCGCACTGGAAAGACACCGCAGGGCAGAAAAAATGGATGGGCGGCGCACGCGCATTCGGCAAGGCATTCTGGGCAGCATTGGGCGAACGTCGCAACCCAGACATCGTGTTTGAACATCCAGGTGAGGCAACCATCCCAACCAGCATTTTTGTCTGCGAGGCAGGCGGCATGGTTGTGGTCTGCGCTGGCACAACAGGTTACTCAGCGATGGTTGATTTGCGTTACCACTGGGTGCGCCAAAAGCGTCTACAAGGCTCACACGGCACAAACGACGTACAAGCCTACGCCTACAACGATCTGATTCTCGCTGGCGAAATCGACCCCGGCATGGGCAAGGTTTATTCCTTTGAAGATATTGGTCTCGCGCATTATGAAATGGAAGCGGGCCTTGAAGTATTTGGCAACAAGGTTGCCTTGGTTGGCGCAGCAGAAGCTGGGCTGGGGAAGAAGTGAAAGAAATTTTGAATGGGGAATAGTGAAAGAAATATTCATCATTCTTCATTCCCCCCTCCCTCTATGATTGACATCGGCCGAAAACAAACCCAAATCATCAGCGAATTCACCAACACTGTAGAGCGTCTGCGTCTCAAGCGACGGCGTGGACAGAAGCGTCGTTCTGGCGGGGTCAGCTACCGCTACACACAGGAAGAACTGTGCCAGTTGGTGTATCCGTCGTATAAAAATCTGCTGATCGGCCGAACGCAAAACATCCCCACGCGCAGCACCGTCATGGAGATGGCCGACTATCTGCAATGCACTTTTGATGAACGCAACGATTTGCTGATCGCCGCGCGTTACATGCCAGAGCGCAACGATCTAAAAGGGGAGCAGCTTGCCGCCGCCATCGAACATGCACGGCAGATCATGCTCTTTTTGCCCTACCCTGCGATGTTGCTCACACGCGATTGGAAGATTCATGATTACAACCCAGGCTTCTTGGGCATGTATGGGATTAACGACGAGCGACAGGTTCCCAAAAAAGGGAAAAGCTTGTTCCACGTCACCTTTGACCCGCGTCTGCCGTTCCGCGAACGCAACACGGTCGAGCTAGCCGAGTGGCAAAAACTTGCAGCCTCCACGATTGGGGGATTCAAACACAAAAATCTGTTGTTTCGGCATGAGGATTGGTATCAACGACGCATCAAACATAGCCACGCGCTGCCTGATTTTAGCGAGTATTGGAATCACAGTGATGCGAAACAGATGGGGCAAAGCGGTGATTCATTTACAGGCGTCGTCGCAGCAGGGCCAAATGGGGTTCCAATTCGCTACACGCAAGGGCTGCTAACGCTTGTGGACACGGGCTGCCCAACCATTTTGCTCTACTTGCCAGCAGATGATGCCGCACGCCACGTTTTTTCTGAAATCGGCTGTGCAACCCATTGGAACGCACAGCTTCCGCCGTTGCAAAGTTAATGATGTTATAGGTGGTTAGGGAGTCAACAGGTCAGGTTTTCGGGGGGAAACCTCAAATAGCGTCCTCTGTTTGCTCGTCTTTTTGACGGGGTGGGGTAGGCAGGAATCACTCAATAATTGTTGAGTTAATCCCACCTACCCCTAACCTCATCACAGATCCCATCCCAGAATCTGATAGCAGGGTTCCGCAAAGCGAATGCGTCAATTCTCTTTACCGGCCTAGAGTAAAGCGTCAGCATAAGCTTATCAGCGTATGGCCCCACTATTCGGAGCAAAAGATATGGCTGTTCAATCGAACAGGAAATATAAAGGTGACCAATTTATTATGGTTCCTACTTCCTAATCAAAACACCCATCCAAGGCGAATAATCTATTTGATTTGTGAGTAATTAGTCAATACGGTTGCCCCATATGCAAAGCTATCTAGCACAGAAATAGAATTTGATTGAGAAACAAAAGCTTTACATTTGGGTGATTGTTTGTTTGAGGACAAGCAATCGAATTACGAACACAATGACAGTATAGGCAAACGATCCGTAAACATCAACCCCCAATTTGCCCTATAGAGGCAGGACTTCACTCCCATCCGTGAAAAATAGTCGTGGTTTCCCCCTTTTATGCATTAATGTCGTCAGGATGGCGATTTATGCCAAGGCTTGACATAGCTTCTTCATTCTTCATTCTCTATTCGTCATTTCCACACCATCTCTCCCTATATTTGGCGGCGCAGCACGGCGAAAAGACCAACAGCGCCAAAGATGGCGACGCCTGCGCCGAGCATAATCAGCATTTGTAGGTTGCGACTCAGTCGATTGGTCGGCTGCATCGCAGGAACAGGCTGTGGTGTTGCGGTTGCGGTGGGTTCGGCCGATGGGGTTTGTGAGGGATCAGGCGACGGGGCAGCATCCGTTTGAGAAGGGTCAGGGGGAACCGTTTGGATGATGGATGTGGAGGGGGTGGTAGGGGTTGGATCGGCCGAAGCAGTTGCCGTCACGACAACGGTTGCTTCTACAGTTACCACGGCCGACTCGGCAGGCTGGCGGATAAATAGTTCCTGCCCTGGCTGCAAAATTGAATTTTCGGTCAAATCATTAAACGCCAACAATTCCTCTAACGTCAAACCATAAGCGATCGCAATCCCCCACAGCCCTTGACCGCTGCGAATGGTGTGGGTGAGTTGCGGCGTTGCGGTGGGCGGCGGCGACTGACCAGGGCGCAAATGCACAATCAGTTCATCACCGGGGCTGATAAACGAGTTTTCGGTGATGCTGTTGAGATAAAGCAGTTCGTCAATTGTCAAACTGTGCAGCGCCGCGATCGTCCAGAGCGTTTGCCCACGTTGAACAATGTGTTCAAACGGTGGCGTGGGCGTCGGCAGCGGCGTGGGCGTCGGCACGCCATCCGCAAGGCGCACAACAATTTCGTCTCCTGCGCTGATGAAGGCGTTTTCACTCAGGTTGTTGATGCGGTAAATGTAGTCAAGCTCGACATCGTAATAGGCAGCCAGCGTCCACATCGCCTGACCACTTTTCACAATGTGAACAACAGCGCCGTCCTCGTCTGGGGAGGCCATATTGAAGGCAGGGGCGACGATTGGCGCAGCGTTGCGATTGGCAGGGGCAGGGCTGGACGTTGTGCCGCCTGACGTGCCGACGACAATCGCATAAATTCGCTGATTGAGCGTGCCTGTACTAAAACCGCCGCCAATTTCGGTGTAGTAAGTGGTGATAAGCGTGTTGTAGTGAACAGGGCTGTTGATCCACCACGCAAGCCCTTGTGAGGGGGTCATGTCGCTGCCGCCGACAATGTTTTCGCTGACGCGGCCGATGTAGCCTGCGGCGTTTGCACGGGTTTGTGGGGTCGAACCACTATAACCGCTGTGTGTGTAGCGGTTTGTTGCGCTGATATATTCTGTCTGCTGTTGAGCAGCAGTGGCTAGCGTTGCGTTATAGGTTAAGGGGGGCAGCCCCTTTTGAGCGCGAAAACTGTTAACCAACTGCACAATCTCGGCCGCCTGCGCGTCCACAGATTGCGCCTGCACCGAAAAACTCAACCCCAAAATCAGTCCAATCAATCCAATCAATCGCCACATAAGCCGAAAGATAACAGAAGCCCGCATTGTTTGCAGGGATTGTGCATTATTTCACATGTCGTATTCACAAGGGGATCAGAATTTTAGGCAAGATTGTCTAACAAGAGCCTTCTCTGCTGACGACCTGAGACCCTAACACACATCAAAACAGTAGACGGAACCAACTTGATCGCCAGCCACAATGGTGAGTTGGTCGCCATTTTTATGCAAAGCGACGCATAACAGATGAACGTCAAGCGCGATACGAGCGATGCAGTCCCCCGTTTCTAAATCCCACACGTCCAATGTTTTGTCCTCTGACCCCGACACCGCCCTCATACCATCTTCACTCATCATCATCGGCCCCACCCAAGAAGGCCCTTCCAGCGTTCTCTCCAGTTCTCCTGTTTCCACATTCCACACTTTCAACGTTCTGTCATCCGATCCTGATATCGCTCTCATGCCATCCGCACTCATCCTCACCGCCCTCACCCAATCTGTGTGTCCTTCCAGCGTTCCCTCCAGCGCCCCTGTTTCCAAGTTCCATACTTTCAACGTGGCGTCATCCGACCCCGACACTGCCCTCACGCCATCCGCACTTATCGCCATCGCCCTCACAGAACTATCATGTCCCTCAAGCGTTCTCTCCAGCGCACCCGTTTCCACATTCCACACTTTCAACGTTTCGTCATCCGACCCTGACACCACCCTCATGCCATCCGCATTCATCGCCACCGACCTCACCCAATCTGTATGCCCCTCCAGCGTTCTCTCCAACGCACCCGTTTCCACATTCCATACTTTCAATGTGGCGTCATCCGATCCTGATACCGCTCTCATGCCATCTTTACTCATCGTTGCTGACATCACCCAATCGGTATGTCCCGCCAGCGTTCTTTCCAACGTCCCTGTTTCTAAATTCCATACTTTCAACGTGGAATCAGATGTCCCCGATACTGACACCGCTCTCATACCATCTTCACTCATCATCACTAACCGTTCCCAATCTGAATGCCCTTCCAGCGTTCTCTCTAACGTTCCTGTTTTCACATTCCATACTTTCAATGTTCTATCGGCCGATACCGACACCGCCCTCACACCATCTTTGCTCATCGTCACCGACCTCACATACCCATTATGTCCTTTCAGCGTTCTCTCCAACGCTCCTGTTTCTAAATTCCACACTTTCAATGTTCTGTCAGACGACCCCGACACCACCCTTGCGCTATCTTCGCTCATTATCACTGACCGCACAAAATCTGTATGCCCCTCCAGCGTTCTCTCCAACGTTCCTGTCTCCACATTCCACACTTTCAACGTTCTATCAGCCGAACCAGATACCACCCTCACACCATCTTTACTTATCGCCACTGACCTCACAGGCCCCTGATGCCCCTTCAGCGTTCTCTCCAACGCCCCCGTCTCCACATTCCATACTTTCAACGTTCTGTCAGACGACCCCGACCCAGACACCACTCTCGCGCCATCTTCACTCATCGCCACCGACATCACCCAATCTGTATGTCCCGTCAGCGTTCTCTCTAGCTCTCCTGTTTTCAAATTCCACACTTTCAGCGTTTTATCGGCCGACCCCGACACTATCCTCACGCCATCTTCACTGACTGTCACCGACATCACCGAACCACAATGTCCCACCAGCGTTCTCTCCAGCGCCCCTGTTTCCACATTCCACACTTTTAACGTTTTATCGGCCGACCCCGACACAACCCTCGCGCCATCTTCACTGATCATCACCGACATCACAGGCCCACAATGCCCTTCCAGCGTTCTCTCCAGTTCTCCTGTTTCCACATTCCACACTTTCAACGTTCTGTCAGACGACCCCGACACCGCCCTCATGCCAGCCTCACTCATCGTCACCGACCTCACCCAGTCCGTGTGTCCCTCCAGCGTTCTCTCTAACGCCCCCGTTTTCATATTCCACACTTTCACTGTTTCGTCAGACGACCCCGACACTGCCCTCGTGCCGTCTTTACTTATCGCTACCGACCTCACATAACCATCATGTCCTTCCAACGTTCTCTCTAGCGCCAAGGATTCGCGGCGAGCAGCCCAGCGCGGTCGCAGCAGTAGTTGCGTGTTGGGTTGGTCATCTAAAGTTTGCCACTGCTCTTGCAACACAGATGTGAGACTCAACTGAACAGCATCATTACTTTTTTTGAGCGCAGCTTTGAATTCTGGCAGTTTTCCCTGACGACCAAAATGCTCGATCACAGCATAAACCACCTCAGTAAAGTTCGTTTGAGAAGGGACAATCTGCTCCAGATTTGTCTCCAGTTCAAAACGCAAACAGTGCTTGAGCGTCGCAAGCTCAAAATGTTTGAGAATCTGTTGTTGTAGCTGTTTGAATTGCAAACCGTTCAACGTCATGTGGATACTTCCTACTTGTACTGAGACAATTATAGGGAAGCCAGATACCTTGTTGAGGCGTCTCTCAGACCTCCCTTTCCCTCTCTGCAATTTTTCACGCTTTCCTTTCACCACGATCGTAACTTTGTTTGTAAGCTACATCATTCAAACTGGTCAGAGAACGCTTTGTCTACAGACCTTATTTAATCTATCGGCATTCCCGTTAATGACAATAAACAACTCAGACGTTTAGGCACATATCAGCAGCCGCACAAGCAAAATGATATGGCAATAGATTGGCTTCCAAATACATGGTTATGCAAACGTCCATAAAAACGGTTAAACGATTAGCCACCTGCCAGGCTAATGATCCGTTTTTGCAAAGCGCCACTTGCAATTTTACTTTCAGGCACTTTTTGTGGCGCACTTAGAGGTAAGTAGTTTTGGCGAATAAGCGCACAACTCAACACAGCGCAGCCGCGCATTGGATACAACAATTTATACAGTATGCTCCTTGGATGGTGCTTGCTTTTGGCATCGCGTTGACCAGTTTCGCATGGCGGCAGCAGCGACAGATTTTAGATGCTCGCATGGCGGTTCAATTTGACAACGAAATTGAGCGCACGCGAACCTCGATCCTAAGCAATGTAGCCTTTTATGAGGACGTTTTGTGGAACATTCGCAGCGTCTTTGCGGCCGAACTGCCGATCACCTATGACGAATGGGAACGCTATGCCAGCACACTTGCCGTTCAACAAACCTATCCAGGCATCGAAGGAGTCGGTTTTATAAAAACTGTCCCGCCTGCCGATCTGGCAGAGTTTGTCAAACATGTGCAGGCGGACGGGATGCCTGATTATAAAGTTTCCCCGCCCAGCCTAGACCACAACTATTATGCGGTTCGTTATGCTTATCCGATGCCGCAAAGCATGCCAGCACTTAGCATCGACCTAAGCACAATTCACGATCTGCATAACGCGCTCCACTTGGCGCAGGAAAGCGGCGACCCTTCTATCAGTGGGCGTGTCGATCTGTCTGATTGGCGGATCAACGCGGACGGGCGGAAATATAACCCGACGAATATGTCATTAAATGGGATGGTGAGTACCCATCAGAGCATGGTTGAGCATGGGGCGGAGATGGGAATGTTGGCGCATTCGGCCGAAACAGACAGCAGATCCCACGGCAACATGGGCGCGTATGACCTATCAAGCGCAGGCTTCTTCATCTTCCAACCGCTTTATCACACAAACATGCCGCTTACAACGATAGACGAACGAAAAGCGGCTCTAATCGGCTGGGTGTATGCACTGGTCAACAGCCGCGACATGATGGACAGCATCATCGGGCTGGATACCTCCCTGATTCATTTTGAGATTTTTGACGGGGTGTTTGCAGGCCCCAACACCGTTTTGTTCAATCACGCAACGGGCAACCATTCGCTTGATATTGTTGAGGATGAAAAAGAAGTACAAATTGAAGTGAGCGGACGCTCTTGGACGCTCAAGTTTGCCAAGCTGCCTGCGTTTTCGCAGGCGTCCAGCAACCGTTTGCCAGAGTCGACGCTTATTTCTGGCCTATTGATTACGCTACTTCTGTTTGGCATCTTCCAATTTATTGCACGTGATGTTGTGAAGCGGCGCGAAACAGCGCTCCAAATCGGCAAGAGTGAGGAAAAATTCAGCAATCTATTTCATCATTCAAACGATGCGATTTTTATGCATGATTTTCAGGGGCGGATTATGGATGTGAACCAGCGTGCGTCGATCTATTTCGGCCGAATTAGAAGCGAACTGCTCGCCCTGCGCATCCACGACCTGTTCCCCGCCACCGAACTTACAGTTGCAGAACCACTCCTAGAAAAGATCGCAGAACAAGGCTCGGTCAGCTTTGAAACAACGCTGAGAAAACAGGATGGACGCCTTTTTGCGGCCGAACTGTCCGCCAGCACCTTCAAACTGAACGGTGTCAACGTCGTGCAAACAATGGTTCGCGACATCACCAAACGAACAATCGCACAGCGGGCGCTCGAAACAGAACGTCGTTCGTTGGCGCAGCGCGTCACCCATCGCACCGCAGCCCTGCAAAAAGTCAATGAAGAATTAACGCACGCCTCTCTGGCAAAGGACGAATTCCTAGCCACCATGAGCCACGAACTGCGCACCCCGCTTGCCGCCATTTTGGGTCAAACGGAGCTGTTGACCAGCAGCGTTTATGGCAACCTCAATGACAAACAACGACATGCGGCCTCAACCGTGCAAGAAAGCGGCCAACACCTGCTTTCGCTAATCAGCGACATCTTGGCGCTATCAAAAGCGGATGCTGGCAGCGTCACGCTAAAAATAGAGCCGATACAGGTCGAGAAAATTTGCAACACAAGCTTGCGGTTTGTCGCACAGGCGGCACAGAAAAAAGGGGTTCACATCCAGTTCACCAACCGACAGGCGAACGGCGTGATTTATAGCGATCCGCGTCGGCTCAAACAGATTTTGATTAATCTGCTCGAAAATGCGATCAAGTTTACAGAAACTGGCGGTCGCGTCGGGCTGGTTGTGGTTGCCAATGCGGACAGCGATACCGTTTATTTTGTTGTTTGGGACACGGGCATTGGGATCGCAAAACAGGATCAGACGCGGTTGTTTGATCCCTTTGTGCAGCTAGACAGCCGCCTTGCACGCGAACATGACGGTGCAGGTTTGGGGCTGGCACTGGTGGCGCGGTTTGCAAAATTGTTAGGTGGGCGCGTGGCGTTGGAAAGCGAGCTTGGCAAAGGCAGTCGTTTTGTTGTTTCGCTGCCAACCAAATGGCAAGGTAGTGCGGAGGATGAGGGGGAGATTTCGGCCGAAATCAAAACGATCATCTCCTAAAAGCAAAACACATCCTTCAATGCATCTTTAAGCTGATGCTCGTAAAATTGGCGCATGCGCCTCACTCGATTACAGCTCCAAATATTTACCAGCGCCAGCGTTTTGCTGACGCTGCTGCTTGTCGTTGGCCTGTGGATCGACTGGCCGTTTGGCATTCGCGGAACCACATGGACATGGGCGCGACGCGAGATGCCTGTCGTCGCGTGGCGGGTCGTGCTGCTGGCAACCTTGATCGCCGCTTGGCTCAGCCTCACAATTTGGGTTAGCCAGCAAACGGGCGTTTGGCAGCGCTGGAAAACGACGGGACTGCTTGGCGCTGTCGTCCTGTTCACCCCACTGCTTTTGCTGACTGTCGAGGCGCAACATCTTGAACGCCCCTTGGCCGGCGCGTTTATGGAAACGACAATGCCGACCTCCGGATTTTTTCATGAGGGCGTGCAGATCGGCAGCGTCAGCGCGTTTGTCCAAGCCCATACGGCACAAATGGGCAGCTATCGAGGCGTTCATTTGCAAACGCAGCCGCCAGGCTGGCCCGTTGCGTTTTGGGCAGCCACCCAGTTTTTTGACCGCTTCCCCCAGTTAGCAGAAAGCATCGGACATCGGCTGTATCGGTATGATTGCGCTTCTCCCGAAATCAACTCGTATCGTGTCGCGCAGGTTGCCAGCGCCGCGCTGCACGTGGTCATTTTGTATTTGACGGGATTGGGTGGGGTGCTGTTGTATTTGCTTGGTAGGGCGCTTTTTTCGGCCGAAACCGCACGCCTAAGCGCCATGTTGTTCCCATTCTGGCCGGGCCTGCTCGTCTTCAAATCGATCGTTGACATTTTGTACGCCGTTGTGGCGCTTGCCGCACTGCTGTTGATGTGGCACGCCCTGCGTCAGCGCAGCCGCCCCGCCCTGATTACCCTTGCCGCTTTGTTGGTCGCCATGACGTGGGTTTCCTTTGGCGTGGGTGCAACCATCGTTTGGGTTGGCCTGTTTGCGCTGGTTCAGGTTGGTCTTTGGGAACGCAACGCCGCAGGGCTACGGCGCACTGTGCAGGTTGGCGTTTGCCTTGTGGCGGCGCTTGTTGCATTCTGGCTTGCGATCTACTTCGTTTGGGATGTCTCATGGTGGGAGATGTTTCAGCGCAGCACAGCATTACATCATGCCCAGCGTGCCTCTAGCCCTTGGTGGGGTGTTTACAATTTCTATGAGCTGGCGCTGTTTGGCGGTGTGCCGTTGTTTCTGGTCGCGCTGCTGGGGGTTGCGGCTGGATTCGGCCGAATTCGCCAAACGCCTGCTCGTGGCGACGGCTGGGCAATCGCATGGGCAATTTTCACCCTGCTACTCAATCTGTCAGGTCAGGTTCAAGCCGAAACAGGCCGTATCTGGCTGTTCCTCATGCCGGGGATGCTTCTCACGGCGGTCGGCACAATGACCCAATGGACAAGCGCGACAGGGCAATCAGCCCGCCGCTGGCTGCTGATCGCGCTTGCGGTGCAGGCGTTTAGCGTCAGTTTTTTGCTGGGTCGGCACGCCGTCGAGCCAAGAACGCCCGCCGTCATGCGCCGTGTAGGCGCAGCAACCAGCGCATTAGAGGCGAACTACAACTCATGGCTGCACCTGCTCGACATTGGTGACGGCTATTCACTAGGCGAGCAAATTGGGCTGGAACAGGCGTATGTATCTGATACATCTGACGGGCTGGCGGTTCATTTGATGTGGCGGGCGCAGGATCGTATTTCGGCCGAACTCAACACCTTTGTCCACCTGCTTGATCAAGATGGCAACCTCATCGCCCAAAGCGACAGCGCCCCCGCAAACGGTCAGCTTCCCACATGGTGTTGGATCAAAGGGGAACTCATCACAGACTCGCACCAGCTTAGCCCCATCGAGAACGCCAGCGCTATTCGCATTGGCCTGTATGATTGGCAAACAGGGCAGCGCCTATCGGTTGCGCCTCCTGTGCTAGATCATGCAATTCTAATCCCCTTGCCCTAATATGGGGTCATAGACCCCATGCATTATTCTCTTTCGGTCTGCTCTCAGCTTTTCGCGCAACGGGCCGCAACACGGTAAGATTAAGCAGGTCGTTCTAAAAGTAATCTTTCTGATCTTCAATGATAAATTCGCCTAATTCTTGGCTTGTTCCAACGCAACAAATCTCACTTGCTAAAGATGATGTACACGTTTGGCGAGCTACGCTTGATCCGCCCGAAGCGGATGTGGCGCATTTTTGGACGTTCTTATCGGCCGATGAGCAAACCCGCGCCAATCGTTTTCGCTTCGATGTCCATCGACGGCGATTTATTGTGGCTCGCGGCGTGTTGCGCAAGCTGCTGGGTCGCTATCTAAACTTAAAACCTGAAGCGATACAATTCCACACAACTGACCACGGCAAACCCTATATCCGACACATGCTGCACGGCAGTGAGTTGTGTTTTAACGTCAGCCACTCGCACGAAATGGCGCTTTACGCCTTCACCCGCGACCGCCGTTTAGGGATTGACATCGAGTATCGGCGCAACATCGTCGATCTCGTCACAATTGCCCAACACTTTTTTGCCCCCTCAGAAGCTGAGCTACTGCTTAGCCTTTCCCCCCAAATTCAGCCCATCGCCTTTCTCAACTGCTGGACGCGCAAAGAAGCGTATATCAAAGGCTTGGGCGAAGGGCTATCCCATCCTCTCAATACGTTTACGGTGTCGCTTGTGCCGGGCGAGCCTGCCCGCCTGTTAACAGACGATGGAGATGCAACCGCGCCCATCCGCTGGCAAATGAGTTCCTTCGATGCACACCCTGAATACGAG